>JBKJNL010000948.1:0-10229 GCA_046593615.1 Myxococcota bacterium
GGCCACCGCGGGCATGTACCTCGACGACAAAGGCGCCGTGGTCGCCGACCGCTCCGTCGACGGCTGGCTGTCGGTGGCGGTGCCGGGCGTGGTGCCGGGCCTCGCCGAGCTGCACCACAAGCACGGCAAGCTGCCCTGGGCCAAGCTGCTGGCGCCGGCCATCGTCCTCGCCGACAAAGGCTTCGTCGTCGGCGACGACTACACCGGCAGCGTGCAGGCCCGGCTCGCGGCGCTCTCGGCCTGGCCCGCGTCGCAGGCGGTGTTCTTCAAGCGCGCCCCGCTCGTGAAGGGCGGCGCAAAAGACACCGCGGCCACGAACACCGGCTATGTGCCCCTCGAGCCCGGCGACACCCTTGTGCAAAAGGACCTCGCCAGAACCCTGCGCGCGATCGCCAGAGACCCACGCGCCCTCAACAAAGGACCCATCGCACAGGCCATCGCCAGCGAGATGAAATCCCACGGCGGCCTCGTCGACGAAGCCGACCTCGCCGCCTACGCGCCGACGTGGCGCGAGCCGCTGTGCGGCCCGTACCGAGAGCTCACGCTGTGCACGATGCCGCCGCCGTCGTCGGGGGGCGTGCACGTCCTCGAGATCCTGCGGCTGCTCGATGACGTCGACCTCAAGGCCCGCGGCTGGCACGACGTCGACGGCACCCACCGCCTGATCGAGGCCATGCGCACGGCCTTTGCCGATCGCGCCGTGTGGCTCGGCGATCCGGCTTTTGTCGACGTGCCGGTGTCGGCGTTGACGTCGTCGACGTACGCGCGCCTGCGGGCCACCGAGATCGATCCGCAGCGGGCCCGCAAGAGCAGCGCGGTCAAGGCCGCGACGCCGGTGCAGCTCGGGCTGCCCGCGGGCACGCCGGTGCCGCCGATGAAGCCGAAGCCCCACGACAGCAAAGACACGAGCCACCTCACCGTCGTCGACGCCGACAGAAACGCCGTCAGCCTGACCTTCACCGTCAACTACGGCTTCGGCTCAGGCGTCGTCGTCAAGGGCACCGGCATCCTGTTGAACGACGAGATGGACGACTTCGCCGCGGCCCCCGGCGTGCCCAACAGCTACGGCCTCGTCGGCGGCGAAGCCAACGCCGTGGCCCCCTTCAAGATCCCGCTGTCGTCGATGACGCCGCTCATCGCCACGACGACAAAAGATGGTCGCTTCTTCATGACGGCCGGCGCGCCCGGCGGCAGCACCATCATCACCACGACGCTGCAGACCGTGCTGCACGTCGTCGACTTCGGCATGGACGCCCAGGCGGCCGTGTCGGCGCCGCGCATCCACCAGCAGTGGCAACCCGAGCAGACGCGCATCGAGCGCCTCGGCTTCGACGCGCCCACGCAAAAGGCCCTCGAAGCCCGCGGCCACAGCTTCGACGTGCGCAACCGCGGCTGGGGCAACGCGATGTGCATCGTCCAGCGCGACGACGGCGGCCTCGAAGGCGGCGCCGACCCCCGCGGCGAAGGCACCGCCGCCGGCCTCTGAGCGGGACCCCGTCCCGTTGCCGTCGCCCTGCTCGACGTCGTCGGCCGGTGCTGGGAAGCGCTGACGGTTCAAACGCTGACGGTTCGAGCTCTGCCCTTGCTGTCGTGAAGCTGCGACGATGCAGCATGAGCTCTGCGCGCCTCGGGTCGGCCTCGTCGGTGGTGTTCCTCTCGCTCGTCACGGCGCTCGCGTCGTGCGACGGCTGCCTCGCGCCCGACCCCGCGGCGGAAGGCGAAGGCGAGGGCGAAGGGGAAGGAAAGGGCGAGCCCCTCTGCGAAGCGGGCCTTCACGCATGCGGCGACGTCTGTCTCGCCGACGACGATGCCGCGAGCTGCGGGGCGCGCTGCTCGCCGTGTCCTGCCGTCGACAACGCGGAGTCCACGTGCAGCGCCGGCGCCTGCGGCTTCGCGTGCGCGGATGGCTTCGTCGGCTGCCTCGGCGCGTGCGTCCTCGAGAGCGGCAACGCGTGCATCGACTTGCCGCCGAACACCTTTGTGGCTCTCACGACCGGCGACACGGGGCCTCGCCAGATGCCCGCGCTCTCGTACGTGGCGTCGACCGGCGAGTACGTGATCGTCGGCGGCAGCTTGAGCTCCGTGCGCCCGCGCCCCTATGACGTGCAAGGCATCTCGCTCGCCGGCGACCTCGCGTGGAAGAACCACTTCCCCGAGGGCAAGGCCGGTGTCTGGGGCCCGGAGGTCGGCGACTCCACCGATCCCGGCTTCGGCAACGAGACCTTCAACGAGGTCGACCTGGAGGGCGTCGTGCGCCCGAGCTTCGACGTGTACCCGGGCATCCCGAGCTACCACCAGTACGCCTACGACGCCGTCGGCGAGCGCCTCTTCTTCTATCTCGCGAACCGCACGTTCTCGTACGACGTCGCCGCCCGCACCTGGACCTTCCATGCGCCGCTGACCGATCCCGCCGGTGGACCGGCTGCACCCCGTCTGCTGTGGAGCGCGATGGCCTTTGACGCGGTCGGCGATCAGGTGCTGTTGTTCGGCGGCGCCAACGTCCTCGATGACGACGGCGAGCCCGGCACATGGCTGTTCGACGTCGCCGCCAACACCTGGCGTGAGGTCGCCGGGCCGAGGCCGCCGGCGCGCTCGGTGTCCCCGCTCGTCGTCGACCCGACGCAGCGCAAGGCGCTCTTGTTCGGCGGCGACGCGCTCGATGCGCTGCTCGCCGACACCTGGGCGTTCGACTTCGCGACGGAGACATGGAGTGAGCTCGCACCGCCGACGTCGCCCGCGCCACGGGGCGGCCACCAGCTCGTGTTCCTGCCGACCAGCGAGAGCGTGCTGCTGCTCGGGGGCTTCAACTACACCTCGACCACCGACTACGTCGCGTCGCACTACGCCGCCCATCCGATGGAGCTGTGGCGCTTTGATTGGCAGGGCCCGACGTGGACGCTCCTGCGGCGCTTCGATGACGCCGTCGACGCCGTGCCGTCCATCGACGTCTCGCGCAACGTCGCGTTCGCCGCCGCCGCCGGTCCCGGTGACGTCATCGTTCTCCACACCAAGAACGGTTACCCGCAGCAGATCGATCAAGGCTCGACGTGGGCCGTCGCCGTCGACGTCACGTCGACGGACCCCGCGGGGACCACGAGCTTCGGCGTCGCGCACGGCACGCAGACGCGACGCTCGGGCCCGTTCACACCCGAGCACTTCGAGACCTTTGCGCCTGCGGCAGCGGGTGCACAGGACGCGTTGCTCGACGCCATCGTCGACAACACCTGGACGCCGATCGAGTCGGAGAGCAGGCCGGCGAACAACCACGACTGGGGCACCGCGAGCTACGACCCCATTCACGATGTGATGCTGCGCTGGTCCGGCGGGCACTCGGCACACTCGGGCACCGACGTCCTCCAGTACGACGTGCAGGAGAACCGCTGGTCGACCGGCTACGCCGCCGAGATCCCGCTCGACTTCACGTACAGCAACGACCAGACGCCGGGCCAGTACAGTCCGCGCCTGCGCCCGTGGATGACCGGACACACCTACAAGACCTATGCGTTCGACCCGCTGTCGAACCAGATGTTCGTCTTAAAGGCGCCGGGCTTCACGTACAGCTACGACCCGGTCGCCAAGGATTACGTCGGCGCTCCCGTGCAGACCGAGGGCATCTCGCAGGACATCTACACGAACGTCCTGTGCGCGACGGCGTCAGGCGTCTACGCGTGGACCCCGCGAGGCATGTGGCGGCTCGACAGCGCGACAAAGACGTGGACGCAAAAGGCTGACGCAAGCGTGTTCCCGACGCACGGGCCCGACAGCAACACGATGGTCTACGACGGCACCGGTGGCGCGAACCGATTGCTGTTGTTCGCGAACGCCGACCCCGGGCAGGTGCTCGCGTATGACGTCGTGACCGACATCGTCACCGCGCTCGAGCCCGCGGGCAAAGGTGCCATCGGCGCCAACTTCTGGCGGGAGTCGGCGTTGCTCTCCGACGAGCGCCTCGTCGTGCTCGGCACCACGGCCGACTTCGGTGACGCGGTCGCGCGCACGCCGGTGTACGACGTCGCCGAGAACCGCTGGTATGGCTATCGTTTCGCGCCGGATGGGCTGCAGGCGTCGACGAGGTTCTACGATGTGTCCCTCGGCCTGATGGCCGACGATGCCCGCAATCTCGTCTGGGCCATGAACACCAACAGCGAGCTGTTCGTGTTGCGTCCGAGAAAAGTGACCGCCGACAAGCTCGCGCCGTGATCCTGTGCGGCGCGCGTTGCCCGCGGGCGCGGCGAGCGACGCCCGGGCCCTCGACGAGAGAGCGGTTTGCGACGGTCGGCGTCCGTGCTTTGTTGACCGCATGGCCCGGTTGAACTTCTCTGTCGCTGTCCGCATCGCCGTCGTCGTCACCACGGCGCTCGGCGGCCTGGGAAGCCTGGCCGGCATCGGCTGCACAAAGACCGCTGACAGCACCCCCGAGGTCGAGCAGCCGCTGAAGCTGGCGGCCGGCAAAGACGCGGTCTCGCTGCTGTTCGTCGGCGACCTCTCTGTCGCCCGCGGCATCGCCGACGTGATCGACAAGCAAGGCAACGGCGACAGCGGCTACCCGTTCACCCGCATCAAGCCGCTGCTCGACGCCCACGACCTGGTCTTTGGCAACCTCGAGTGCGTCATCTCTGACTCCACCGAAGAAGAAGCGCTCAGCAAGACCTACCGGATCCGGGCGCCGGTCAAGTACTTGTCGTCGCTGCACGAGGCCGGCGTCGACGTCGTCAGCGTCGCCAACAACCACGCCATGGACTTCGGCGCGCAAGGCATCAAGAGCACCATCGCCGAGCTCAAAAAGGAGGGCGTGCTGCCCGTCGGCCACCTGCGCGACGTCGGGTGGAGCCAGCCGGTCACGGTCGTTCACGTCGGCAACATCAAGGTCGGCTTCCTCGCCTACAACCAGCACGGCGACGAGTACAAGCACCCCGACTGGCGGCCGACCGTCGCCCGCTACCGCATCGGTGACGTCGTCAAAGACATCAAGGCCGCGCGCAGCCGGGTCGACTACCTCGTCGTCAGCGTCCACGGCGGCCTCGAGCTGAACCACGAAGCAGCGGACTGGCAGGTGGCCGACTCCCGCGCCGCCGTCGACGCCGGCACCGACCTCTGGGTCGGGCACCACCCGCACGTGGCCCAGCCCTTCACGACCTACAAAGGCAAGCTCATCGCCTATTCGCTGGGCGACTTCTTGTTCGACAAGAGCTCGCCGTGGCTCGTGCACAGAAACCGCCCGCGCTTCTTTCTCGAGGTGAACCTGCAGAAGAGCGCCGACGGCAGCGTCGTCGTCAAAGACCACAAGTTCCTGCCCGGCGATCAAGAGCCGATCACCTGGCGCCCCCACGAAGCCCCGGGCGCGTTCGTCGTCGAGAGCTTTCAAGAGGTGCCGATGGCCGGCACCGCGCCCGCGACAAAGACGTTCCGCGATCGCCTCGCCGACGCCGCGGTCGAGCGCGTCCACGGCGCTGCCGTCGCCAGCAAAGACGCCAAAGACGTCAAAGATGCCAAGCAGGGCAAGCCGACCGTCGAGCCGTGCAGCCGCTGGGAAAAGCGGCGCATGCCGACCAAGGCCCACTCGTGGCGCTGGCTGGCGCCGCGCTGGGGCTGCGGCGAAGCCAAGAGCGAAGGCAACAAGCCGTGGCAGACGGTGGCGGCGACGGCAGAGCTTTTTCAAGGTTCACTGAAACGCGGCATCTGGGCCCACCCACATGGTGATGGACCGCTGCGCTTCCGCTTTCCCGATGTCGAGCTCGGCACGCGCCTCGAGGGCTTCGCCGGCGTCCCCGACTGGGGGATCGTCATGGCCGAGCAGGCGGTGGCCAAGGGCAAGCCGCCGACGCCGCCGGCCACCGTGCGCGTCATGATCGCCGCCGCCGACGACGACGCCGACGACGACAAACACGGCCCGCCGGCCTCTGATCAAACCGTCACCGTGCCCTACGCCGCCGGCACCACCCCGATCGTCGTCGACACCGCCAGCCTCAAGGGCCAGAAGCGCGACGTCATCGTCGAGGTCTCCGGCGGCAGCGGCGACGCCGAAGGCCGCTTCGTCTACGACCTGCAGGTGGTCCCGTGAGCCTCGATCCCGCGCTCTCTGCTTTGTCGCCGCCCGCCGATGCACCGCAACAGATCGGGCTCGTCGACGAATTCGTCAGCCTGCCGGTGTGGATGAAGGCGCTGTCGATCGCCATGATCAGCTATGTGCTGGTCGTGTCGGTTCAGCGCTTTTCAATGTGTTTTGATCCGTGGGTCGCCGAGACCGACTGGAAGCAGTGGGTCTGGCAGTACTGGCGGTACAACATCAAGGGCGCGTTCCCCGCGGGGCACGTGATCACGGACTACACGTTCAACGCCCAGCCGCCGCTCTACCACCTGGTGATGATGGCGCTGTCGAGCGTCATGAAGCCTGTCGTCGCCGCCAACATCGTCAACTTCGTCTCCTGGGCCCTCGCCTGCTGGGCCTGCGTCGTCGCCGTCCGCCGCCGCACGCACCTGTTGGTGGGCCTTGCCTGCGCGATGCTCTTCGTCCACGACGCCGGCCTGCACCGCATCACCATGGGTGGCTACCCGCGCAGCTTTGGACCGACGCTGACGTTGTTGTTCATGGCCGCCTGGCTGAACGGGCGGCACCGGCTGGTTCTGCTGGTGCTCGTCTGCGCCGCGGCCGTCTACCCGAGCGTGTGCGTGCCCTGCGGCCTCGCCTACGGCATCTGGACGGCGCTGACGGCGCCGCGCACGTCGCTGAAGTCGTGGCTGCGGCCGAACCTCGAAGTCGTCGCCGCCGGCGTCGTCGTGTGCCTGCTCGGCCAGCTGCAGAGCTTGACCGCCCCCGCGTGGTGGGGCCCGGTGGTCTGGGCCAGCGAGGCCGGCGTGGCGCTCACGGCCAAGGGCCGCACGGCCTGGCTGCCGCTCGACCCGCTGTGGCCGACCATCGGCAAGTACCTGCAGGAGCCCTGGGCGACGTCGGGCGTGGTGTGGGCGAAGTCGCTGCCGTGGACCGAGGCGACGGCCCGCCAAGTCGGCTGGCTCACGGCCTTTGTCGTCGCCGTCGTCGGCGTGGCCGTCAACCTGAAGAGCGGCGTGCGCCGCCTGCCGGCGCCGGCGCAGATGTTTTTGCTGCTCGCCTGCGCGATGTTCAGCTTCTGGTTGGCCAACGAAGTCGCCTTCAAGCTGTATCTGCCCCGGCGCATGGTCCAGCACACATTGCCGTCGATCATGTTTGTCACCTTGTGCCTGTTGTTCTTCACCACTGGCGTCGCGTTGTTCGGCCACCGCAGCAAGGCGGCGGTGTTCGTGCTGCTGGCCCTGTTGACGCCGACGCTGGTATTGTCGGGCGATGGCTTCGCGGCCTCGAGCTACAAGAGCTACGCCAAGAACGAGAAGCTGTTCCGGTGGATTGAGAAGAACACCAAGGTCACCGATCAATTCGGTGGCTATTACCGCATCCTCGACGAAATTCCGTTCTTTGCAGCGCGCCAGGTCTACGTGAATTGGAAGATGGCGCATCCGTTCCGCCTGGGCTTCTACGCCGAGATCGATCGCCGCACGGTCGAGATGTACGACGCCTACTTCGCCACCGACCTGCGCCAGCTGCAGGCCTTTCTGGCGAAGCGCGACATCGCCTACTTCGTCGTCAACGACGACACCTTTGCGACGCTCGAGGGCGGCGACAGCCAGCTGTTCGAGCCGACGCGCAGCAAGATCTTGAAGGGCATCTTCCGCCCGCGGCTGGCGCAGGGGTTCGTCTTGCAGGACCCGCCGCGCGAGATCGTCGCCTTCCGACAGGGCAGCATCCGAGTCCTCTCGCGCGACAAGCTCGAGGCCTGGCTGGCGCGCCAGCCCGCGTCGTCGACGCCCGCGGCGACGGGTGCGCCAGCAGAGCCAACGCCAACGCCGACAAAGGCCGACGACGAAGGCAGCGCCACCGGCACCGGCACCGCCGAGGCCGGCGACGACTGAGCAAGGGGACTCGGTGACGATTCCTCCCCTTTCTCCATGTCCTCATGGAGAGAGGGGCCGGGGGAGAGAGGTGGAGCGCGGAAGTCTCGGCGGTAAAGGCGACTCGCTCCCCCTCCACAGCACGCGATGCACAGCGGCTTCGCAGAGCTCGATGAGGCTCGCCGCTCGCTCGCCGCTGCGACAGCCAACGCCAACGAAAAAAGGCGCCGTCTCCGGCGCCTTTTTCCTGGAACCCGCCCTCAAGCGGGTTGCCGGGGCTCAGCCCTGATCGGACTCGGGACCCTGCTCTTCGCCGCCGCCGGGGACGCCGGTGGTGCCAAAGATGTCGAGATCGGTGCCCTTGGCCAGGGTGACGATCGCCTTCTTCCAGTTGGAAGCACGGCCGAAGCTCTTGCCCACGCGCTTGTGCTTGCCACGAACGATCATGGTCGAGACGTCGTTGACTTTGACGTCGAACAGCTTCTCGACGGCGTTCTTGACATCGATCTTGTTGGCGCTCTTCTGCACCTCGAAGACGATCTTGTTGGCCTCGGCCTTTTGGGCCGAAGACTTCTCGGTGACGAGGGGGCGGACGATGACGCCGTAGGTTTGTTTGGTCAGCATGTGATTCTCCTGCAGAGCCTCGCGGCTCAGCCTTCCTCGCCGAGCAGGCGCTTCTGGATGGCCTCGACGGCCGACTTGCTCATGACGAGCGTGGGGTACTTCAAGAGGTCGAGGACGTTGAGGCCGTCGACGTGCAGGTAGCGGGAGTCACCCAGGTTGCGGGTGGCGCGCTGCAGGTTGGCGTTGTCGCCGTCGACCAGCAGGGTGTTGGTGTGGCCGAGGGCCTTGATGACACCAGCAACGGCCTTGGTCTTTGCTTCCTTCATGTTGAAGTCGGAGACGACCTTGAGGCCACCTTCCTTGACCTTCAAGCTGAGGGCCACGGCGAGGGCCGCGCGGCGCTTGGCCTTTGGCAGGGCGTAGTCGTAGGAGCGGGGCTTGGGCGCGAACGCCACGCCGCCGCCGCGCATGTGGGGGGCCTTGAGGTCGCCCTGGCGCGCGTTGCCGGTGTGCTTCTGGCCGTAGGGCTTCTTCGTCGTGCCGTTGACCTCGGTGCGGGTCTTCGTCGACTGCGTGCCCGCGCGGGCCTTGGCCCGCTGCCAATTCACGACTTCGGTGAGCAGGTGTTTGCGGATGGGGGCGCCAAAGATGGCGTCGTGCAGCTCGATCGTGCCGACCTTCTTGGCGGACAGGTCGAGGACATCAATGTTGGCCATGACAGTTACCTTGAATGCTACTGAAAGCAGGAAGAAGTGGAAGAGCAGGAGATGGTGAAACCAGCGCAGCACGAGGCTGCACCCAGCACAGAAAGCGGGAGATCAGGTCTTGATCTCGACGTCGACGCCGGCGCTCAGGTCGAGCTTCATCAGGGCGTCGAGGGTCTGCTGGGTGGGCTCGAGGATGTCGAGCAGGCGCTTGTGCGTGCGGATCTCGAACTGCTCACGCGACTTCTTGTCGACGAAAGGTCCGCGCAGGACGGTGAAGCGGTTGATCTTGGTGGGCAGCGGGATCGGGCCGGCGACCTTGGCGTTGGTGCGCTTGGCGGTCTCGACGATTTCCTGCGTGGAGAGGTCCAGCAGCTTGTGGTCGTAGGCCTTGAGACGAATGCGAATCTTGTTCTTCTGCGACATAATTTCCTCACGCTACTGGGCAGTACGGCCGTTCGCGATGCTTCGAGAGTATATCTCTGGAAGCGAAATGCTGTTGGGTAAAGAATCCGTCAGGCGACGCCCGACGGCGAGACGTATCAGTGGCGAACGGGTCAGAAAGGAGGTCCGCGCGCAGCCCCCTGCGGGCGAAGTGCGGGCGAAGTGCGGGCGAAGTGCGGGCGAAGTGCGGGCGAAGAGCAGAGAGAACAAAGCAGGGGCGACCGCGTCATCGCTGACGGAGGTCGCCCCTGCAAGAGGTCTTCAGGCCTTGAGGTCGGCGTCGGGGAGGATCTCGACGACGACGCCGGAGCCGACGGTGCGGCCACCTTCACGGATGGCGAAGCGCAGCTCTTTTTCCATGGCCACGACGGTCTGCAGCTCGACGGTCATCGAGGTGTTGTCGCCGGGCATCACCATCTCGACGCCTTCGGGCAGGTGCGCTGCGCCGGTGACGTCGGTCGTGCGGAAGTAGAACTGCGGCCGGTAGCCCGTGAAGAACGGCGTGTGACGGCCACCCTCCTCCTTCTTGAGGACGTAGACCTCGGACTTGAACTTCGTGTGCGGCGTGATCGACTTCGGCTTGCACAGCACCTG
>JBKJNL010000017.1:0-5773 GCA_046593615.1 Myxococcota bacterium
TTGTCGGTGCTGCTGCACGCGCGGCTGCGTCGAGCACCGGTCGTCGCGCGCAGCCGGTGAGGCGGGTCCAATCACCGTGACGAGGGCGCGGCCCGTCGGATTGATTGCGACGAAGCCCCTCCACTAGGGTCGCCCCGCGCCAGCCAGAATTCACGGCGCGCGAGGTGAACGATGGGCTCGGTGAAAGCTTGGAAGTTCGGCGACTCCGCGGCTCCGAAATATTCTGAAGAGTTTGAGATTGTGAAGAAAGCAGTTCTTCAGGTCACAGACATCAAGAACAACAACAACAAGTATTACGCCATCGAGCTGCACAAGGCGACCGGCAAGGGGTCGGCGTCTTTTCGCGTGTTCACCCACTACGGTCGCACCGACGACCTCGAGACCAACCCCGACGCGGGCCAGAAGGAATGCCGCTTCTTCGACGACGCTGGCGCCGCCCAGGCCGAATACGATTCGATCTACAAGGCCAAGACGGCCAAGTCCAAGGGCTACAAAGAGATTGCGCTCGCTTCGTCCCGGATCGGCAGCCAGAAGGCCCGCGGCCAATCATCCGGTGAAGTCGACGCCAAGACGCTTCAGAAGATGAAGGGCGACGACAAAGCCGAGAAGCCGAAGCCGAAGAAGTCGGAGCTGCAGCCGCCGTTGCAAGACCTGGTGAAGTACATCTACGCCGAGGCCACCAACGCCCTGACGACGACGGTGTCGGCGAAGATCACGGCCAACGGCATCGAGACCCCGCTGGGCGTGCTGACGGTCGGCCAGATCGAGAAGGGCGAAGACGTCCTCGGCGACATCCACAAGCTCTTCCAGTCGGGCAAGGGCAACAAGTCGAAGTTCGTCGACCTGTCGGGCGATTTCTACACGGCGATCCCGCACCGCATCGGCCGCACCCGCGAAGCCGCCGAGGCCTCGGTCATCGACACCCTCGCCGAGATTTCGCAGAAGCAGGAAACGCTGCAGCTGATGAAGGACATGTTGGCCGTCAACGGCGACGGCGGCAGCGTCTTGTTCGATGATCAGGTCGACCAGCAGTACCAGGCCCTCGGCACCAACCTCGACTTCATCGAGCCGAAGTCGCCGGAGTGGAAGGAGTGGGCGGGCTTCGTCGAGAAGTCTCAGGTCAAGCGCAAAGACGTGAAGGTCATCAACGTCTATAAAGTCAAACGAAATGGTGAGTGGGATACCTACGACTCGAAGGTCGGCAACGAAAAGATGCTCTACCACGGGAGCCGCATCCAGAACTGGGTAGGTCTTCTGACCCGTGGCATCTTGCTGCCGAAAATCGTGGTGTCGATGGGCGTGAACCGCACCGACGCCGGCTGGCTCGGCAACGGCATCTATTTCGGCGATGCGGCCTGCACGTCGGCGTTCTACACGACGGCGGGCAAGAAGAAGACCCGCTTCATGGCCATCGCCCGCGTCGGCATGGGCAAGGCAAAAGAGTTCACCAAGATCACCTACGGCATCAACGAGCCTCCGAAGGGTTTTGATTCATGCCACGGCCTGCGCAGCCAGAAGGGTGTACAGTCGCAGTTTGAAGATGATGAGTATGTGATTTATCGTCAGAATCAGCAGCGGATGGAATACCTCATCGAATTTACGTCCGGGCATTGATGCTGGTGGTGGTGCTCTCCTTGTTGGTGGCCGGCGAGCCGACGTCTTTGACGACCGAGGAACCCGCTGCGGCGGCTGCTGCTGACGTGCGTGGCGACGTGCCCGCCAACGCAGACGCCAACGCAGACGGGGCGCCCACGTCGAGCGCGGCCCGCGACGCTGCGCTGGCCCGCGCCGCCGGCCAGATCGAGGAGCCGCCGGCGCTGTGGATGTTCTTTGTCGTGCCCGCAGGCCTGTCGCTGACGACGAGCCTGCTGCTTGCGGTGCCCGAGCTGCTGCTGTTGGCGTTCGCCACAACCACAACGGTCGTCGTCGCGCTGGCCGGCGCGCCTCTCGTGGCCGGCTTCGGCATCGACCGTCTCGATCACCGGCGCTCGCTGGCCCCCATCGTCGGCTCCGTCGTCGGCGACGTCGCTGGCGTCGTGGCCGGCGCCTTTTTCGGCGGCTTCACCTGGCTGCGCGTGGGCGGCGCGACGGCGGCGTCGGACGACCGCATCGGTCCGGTGAGCGTCGCGCAAGCGTCGCTTGTCGCCAGCGCCGTGGTCGGCGCCTGGTTGTTCCGCGCCGTCGGCAGCGGTGTCGGCGCTGTCGCCGGCCGCGTCGTCGCTGTGTCGCTCGACCCTGAAACCGTTTCCCCGTGACAGACCCCTGATCCCTGACCCCTGACCCCTGACCCCGGAGCGCGTCGTGCTCGTTGCCGTGAAGCTCGTCGACATCAACGTCTCGATGATCAAGGCGTGGAGAGAGACCTTCGAGAACAACCCCGAGGTCGAGATCATCCAGGGCTCGATGCTCGAACAACATGTGTCGGCGTGGGTGACGCCGACCAACTCAAAGGCGTCGATGGACGGCGGCCTCGACGGCGTCATCAAAAAGAGCCTCGGCGCCGCGATCGAAAAGAAGGTGCAGGGCGAGGTCAAGCGCCTCTACGGCGGCACCATGCCCGTCGGCACCGCGACCTGCGTCGAGACCGGCCGCGACGTGCCGCGCTTCTTGATCTCCACGCCGACGATGGTGGGCTCGTCTGACGACGTCAGCGCCAGCTTGAACGTCGCCCTCGCCTGCTGCGCTGCGTTTCAGGCGGTGCACATGCACAACACCCAGCACGGTGGGCAAATCCGCTCCATCGCCCTGCCCGGCCTCGGCGCGGCGACGGGCCGCACGCCCGTCGAGGTCTGCGCCGACCTCATGTGGACGGCCTACAACCTGTTCCGCGAAAAGGAGTTCTCGTCGTTCGACGAGATGCGCACCGCCCTCGAGGCCGTGCTCGGCGACCTCGGCCAGTTCGGCAAAAAGATGAAGACCGGCAAGGGCAAGGCCGCCGTCGTCGCCGGCATCGCCGCGGTCGCCGCGCCCAAGCCAAAGGAGCTGGCCGACGAAGACGCCGACGACTTCGACGACGAAGAGGGCGACGACGACGACGACGAGGATGACGTCAAGCCGAAGCCGGCCTCGACCGACGATGACGATGACGACGATGACGACGATGACGACGACGACGACGATGACGACGACGACGACGACGACGATGACGACGACGACGGCGACGACGACGATGACGTCAAGCCAAAGAAGAAGGACGACGATGACGATGACGACGATGACGACGACTTCTGAGGCGTGAGCGAGCGCGTCCTTCGCCTGCGGCATCCGACCAACGCCAGCGCACGGCTGGCGATCGTGTCGCTGCAGCGCGGGGACAAGCCCGGCGCTTTTGTCGTCACCGTGGCGCGTGGCGCGCGGCGCGCGGCGCTCATCGACAGTCGCCTCTACGGCCCGTTCTCGCTCGCAGAAGCCGAGCAGGCCTGGCGCTCGATGACGACGTCACTCGAGAGCGAGGGCTACCTGCCGTCGGGCATCAGCGAGCTGCTCGCGATCGTGCAGACCTCGAAGTCGCCGCGGCTGCGGGCGCGCGCCGCCGACAAGCTCGGCTGGCGGCAAGAGCGCCGCGGCGTCGACGCCCTCATCGCCCGCGCCGAGAAACCCAAAGACGACATCTCGACCCTCACGGTTGCGCTGGGGCGCATCGGCGATGCCCGGGCGATTGCCACGGTGCGCGCCGAGGCCGAGCGCAAGCTGCTGTCGCGGCGGCGCGCCGGCGTCGAAGCCCTGCGGCTGCTCGGCGACGTCGACGGCCTCGCGGCGGCCCGCGTCCGCACCCTCGAGCGCCTGCCCGACACAGTCCGCGCGCGCTTGCTCACCGTCGACGAAAGCCAGCTCGCCGCCGTCGCCGTCGTCGTCGCCAGCGTCGCCGCCCTCGACGAGAAGGAGCGGGGCGGCGCCTGCGACGCCCTCTACGAGCTCGGCACGCTGCTGGCGTCGGCCGCGGCACGCGCCGCGCTGCTGGCCCTCGATGTCTCGAAGCCGCACGTCTGGCGATATGTCAAAAGCGTCATCAAACGCGCAGCGATCCGCACCGATGGCGAGACCTTTGGCGCGCTGATGCATGCCGTCGAAAAGCGCGGCCGCACGACGACGGGGACGACCGCGACCCTGAAATCCGGCCTCGACGGCGAGGTCCGGTCGACCCGCGTCTTTTCGCGAAAGACCGTTGACTGGGTCCGGCGCGCGGCGTGGCGATATCTTCGCATGCTGGCCCGCTGGCGCCCGTCCGACTACGCGTTGTTCGCCGCCTGGTGCGTCGCGCCGTACACCAACGACGACGACGTCCAGCCCAAGAAGCGACTGCCGGCGGTGGGGCTCAACTACCTGCTGTCGCGCGTGCTGTTGGGCGCGTCGCCGCGCTTCGTCGTCGACAGCCGCCGGGTGCGCGTGCTGTGGAAGGGCCAAAAGGCGACGACGCCGCTGGCCGGGGCCCGGGAAGAAGCGTTTGCGTCGCTGTGGGACCTGCCGACGTCGACGCCCGCGTTTCATGTGCTGCTCGGCCACGCCCGCCACCGCCTCGCCGTGAAGCTCGCCGTCGACGGTGTCACGCGACGCCCCGACATCCTCGAGACGGCGTCGACCGAAGACCTGGCGCGCATGCTGGCCTCGCCCGACGATCGCCTGTCTGACCTCGCGTTCACGGCGCTGCGCCTGCGCTTCCACGCCCAGAAGCCCGACGTCGACGCCATCCTCGCGCTCGGCGGCGTCGACAACGACCGCGCGCGCCAGCTGGCCGCCTTGTGGCTGCAGTCGGGCGCGCACATCTGGAGCCGCGACGCCGACCTGATCGCCCGCCTGCTCTCGGGCCCCCTCACCGTGCGCGAGCCCACGGCCCGCCTCGTGCTTTTGTCGTTGTCGTCGTCGTCGCCGGCTGTGCGCGGCGCGCTGGCCGATCGCCTGCTCGTCGCCATCGACGCCGACGAGCCGCCCTCGTCTGACCCCGGCGAGAGCGCGTTTTCGGGATGGTCCGAGATCGCGCGCGCCCTGTCGGCGGAGCTCGTGGCCCGCTGCGCGCCGGAGCGCGCCCTGCGGCTTCTTGAGCGCCACGACGCCGGCGCGGCCGTGGCAGCGGCTGTCTTTGCTGGCCTGCCCGATCCGCTCGCGGTCCTCGGCGCGCCGGCAGTGGTCAGGCTCGCCGCCTCGGAGCAGGCCGCCCGCCGGTCCGTCGCGATGGTCGCGCTGGCCAGGTCGGCGGCGGCCTTTCGCGATCAACTGGCGCTGACGCTCACGCTGGCCGAGGTCGAGTGGGACGACGTCCGCGCCGCCTGCGTGCAGGTGCTGCGGGGCCTCGATGAACGCACCCTCGACCTGCCCCGGTGGGTGGCGATCCTCGACGCCACGCGCCCCGCCGTGCAGGACGTCGGCAAGGAGCTGCTGCAGCGACGGTTGGCGTCGCTCGCTGACGACGCCAGCACCGACGCCAGCACCGACGCCGGCACCGACGTCGAGACAGAGCTCGACCTCAACGAGCTGCTCGGGCGCCTGGCGCAGCACCCGCATCGCAACATCCGCGCGTTCGTCGTCGACCTCGCCGTGAAACACCTGCGTCCGGGCTATGTGCGCCTGGCGCGCCTCGAGTCGCTGACGCGCGCCGCGCTGTTGGACGTGCGCCCCGACCGACCGCTGCGGCGTCGGCTCATCGCCTTTTTGCTGGCGCGCGGCCAGCTCGACGAGAACCAGGCCGAGCTGGCGTGCGCGGTGCTCGGCGACGTCGTCCGCAGCCGCACCCACGACGCCCGCGACGACGCCGCCGCCGCGATCGCCCTGCTGCAGC
>JBKJNL010000051.1:0-4720 GCA_046593615.1 Myxococcota bacterium
TTCCGCCGCGCGTCGACTATGAGCTGACGCCGCTCGGCGAGACGCTGCTCGAGCCGATCAGCGCGCTGGCGGCGTGGGCCGAAACCCACCGCACCTCGATCCAACAATCGCGCGAGCACTTCGATCGGGCCCAGGCAAAGAAGCCCCCTGCGTCAGCGCGCTGACCGCGGCGAGAGCATCACAAGAGCCCTGCGGCGGCGGCGCAATGGCGGCGCAACAGCGGCAGCACCAGCAAGAGCGGAAAGCCCAGCACCGCCTGGATGTTGCCGTCGACGCGGTCGACGAGCTGCGCGCCGCGGTGCTCGAGCTCGTAGCCGCCGCAGCTGCCGACGCCTTCGCCGCGCTCGATGTAGCGGCGCGCGGTGTTGGCCGTGAACGCGCGAAAGGTGACGGTCACGACGTCGGCGGCGACCTCGATGACGGCGCCATCTTTGACCAGGGCCACGGCGGGAAAGAAGCGGTGGCTGCGTCCGCTCATGGTCATCAAGAGCGCTTCGTGGTCGGCGGGGTCGACGGGCTTTCGCAGCGGCGTGCCGTCGTCGAGGACGCCGACCTGATCGCCGCCGAGCACGAAGCGCCCGGGATGGCGGACGGCGACGTGCAGCGCTTTTGCGCGGGCCAGCAACGCAGCCTGGGCGGCGGGGTCGACGACGTCTTTGACGAGGTCGTCTTCGTCGAGGTCGGCGGCGTCGGCGTCGAAGTCGACGCCGGCGTCGCGCAGCAGCTTGACCCGCACCGCCGAGCGCGATGCGAGCACGATCACGATTTGTTCTCGTCGCCGTCGAGCTCGCTGTTGAGCGCGGCCAGGGCCACCGCGAGCTCGCCGCCGAGGCGGGCGTTGTTTTCGGCGAGGGCGACGTTGGCTTCGACGGAGCGGCCGTCGGTGATCTCGTCGAGGCGCTTCAACAAAAACGGCGTCAGCGCCTTGCCGCGCACGCCCTTTTCGCTGGCCTCGCGCAGCGCCTGCTCGATGGCTTCGTCGACGACGGCTTTGTCGAGGGCCGCTTCGACGGGGATGGGGTTGGCGATCAAGACGCCGACGTTGGGGTGGATGCGCCAGTGCGCGCGCAGCACGCGGGCCAGGGTGCCGACGTCGTCGACGGACAGGGCCAGCGGCAACCCCGACTCCCGCGTGTAGAACGCCGGGAACCCCGTCGACGTCGTGCGAAAGCCGATGACCGGCACGCCGAGCGTCTCGAGGCGCTCGAGGGTGTGGCCCAGGTGCAGGATCGCCTTTGCCCCGGCGCTGACGACGGCGACCGGATAGCGGGACAGCGCCGTCAGGTCCTGGCTCTCGTCCCAGGTGGTCGCGGCATCGCGGTGCACGCCGCCCACGCCACCGGTGGCAAAGACGCGCACCTTGGCCCCCGCCGCCAACGCCATCGTCGCCGACACCGTCGTCGCACCGGTCATGCCGAGGGCCATGGCCGGGCCGAGATCCGAGGCGTTGAGCTTGAGCACGCCGGCCTCGCTGCCGCGGGCGATGCGATCGAGCTCTTCGTCCGACAACCCGACCTTGAGGTCGCCGTCGATGACGGCAAAGGTCTTGGCCTCGGCGCCGGTGGCGGCAATCGTTCGCGCCAGCTTCCACCCCAGCTCGACGTTCTGCGGGTAGGGCAGGCCAAAGGCATAGATGGTCGATTCGAGCGCGACGCTCGGTCGGCGGCGCTGCTCTTTGAGGCGGGTCACGACGGGCATGGCCGGCAGCTTGGCGCCTTTCACCCGGTCCGCAACCAGTGCCCGGGCCCCCGGAGCGGAGAACCCGGCCCGCGCGGTCGGGGCTGCTGGAGGGCTGTGCCGCGGGCTTGGCGATGGCCTTGTTCTGGCCGGCCGGTCCGGTACCAATGACGTCGACGTGGGCGGCTTTTTTCCGGAGCCGCCCGTCACGAGGAGGAACCCCATGAAGAAGCTCCCGCGCACCGTTGCCTTTGCTGCTGCCATCGCCGCCGTCTCGCTGACCGCTCTGCCGGCCGCCGCCGGCAACGTCTCGTTCGCCGACCCCAAGGGCGACGACTTCGGCCCCGGGACCTACAAGTACCCGACCAAGAGCGACTACAAAAAAGGCTCGTTCGACCTCACCGACGTCGACATCAAAGACAAGGGCGCCGACCTCGAAATCACGCTGAGCGTCAACGCCTCGATCGAAGACCCGTGGGAAAGCGCCAAATGGCCGACCCCTGGCAACGGTTTTTCGTTGCAGACGTTCCAGATCTACGTTGACACCGACGGCAAGGCCGGCTCGGGCGAGGCCAACGCGCTCCCCGGTATGAACGCGACCTTTGCTGATGATTCTCGTTGGGAGAAGATCATCTTTGTTTCGCCCCAGGCCAACAAAGAGATCACGTCGCGCATCGATCAAAAAGCAAAGGCGATGAAAGACAAGCTGGTGCTGCCGGTGAAGGTGTCGGCCAAGGGCAAGAAGGTCACGGCGATCATCAAAAAGGCCGACCTCGGCGGCCTCGACCCGCAAAAGGTCGGCTGGCAGGTGCTGGTGTCGTCGAACGAAGGCTTCGACAACCAGCCCGGCAACGGCATCCTGGCGCGCACGGTGAACGAGTTTGAAGGCGAGCACCGCTTCGGCGGCGGCGACGACGGCGAGAGCGATCCCAACTTCATCGACTGCCTGGCCGGCAAGGCCAAGGGCGGCGACGACGAGGTCCAGGCCCAGAAAGACCAGCTCAAGTTCGACGCCGCCAAGAAGCAGCGCCCGGTCTTGAAGATGGTCCGCGGCGGCTGAGCCGGCACGGCAGCGGGGATCGGCGGGGCCGATTCCCCGATGAGCCAATCGAGCGGCGGGGTAGAACCCGCCGCTCGGCATTTTCAGGGCTACCACTCAGCGGGGCCTCTCAGCGGGGCCTCTCAGCGGGGCCTTCTCAGCGGGGGCCCCTCGGCCCGGTCGAAAGACGGTTGTGATGACGACGACGACGGAACGTTTCCAGGTCCACCTGCGCGGCATCATCGAGCTGCTCAGCGCCCACTTGTATTGGGCCCCGAGGTCGTCGTCCGTGAGCTGCTGCAAAACGGCATCGACGCCCTCACCGCGCGCGCCGCGCTGGGGCCGCTGCCGCCTGGCGCCGGCGTCCGCTTCGCCGTCCTGCCGCAGAGCGACGGACCGCCGCTCTTGCGCGTCTCCGACGACGGCGTCGGCCTCAGCGAAGAAGAAGCGGCGCTGTTCCTGGCGACCATCGGGCAGAGCTCCAAGCGCGTCGACGGCGGCGCCGGCGGGCCGCTGACCGCGCGCCCCGAAGACTTCCTCGGCCAGTTCGGCATCGGCCTGCTCGCGGGCTTTCTGCTCGCCGACGAGATCGTGGTGCACTCGCGGTCGGCCCGCGATCCAAAGGCGCCGGTCGTCGAGTGGATCGGCAAAAACGACGGCACGTGGTCGTCGCGCGTGCGCGCCGATCTGTCCGCCGAGGGCTCAGGGCAGCCGGTGGGCACGACGGTGACGCTCGCACCCCGCCCCGAGCGCCGTGCCTTTGTCGAGGCCCCGGCCATCACCGCACTCGTGGCCCGCTACGGCGCGCTGCTGCCGTTCCCCGTCGTGGTCGTCGACGAAAACGGCACCGCGACCCGCGTGCTGGGTGACGGCGTGCCGTGGGCCACGAGCACCCCGAGCACCCCAAAGGCGACGGCGAAGCCGACGACGCCCGCGACGACGACGAAGCCCGCGACGACGAAGCCCACGACGACGACGAAGCCCGCCGATGCGGCCCGGCTGCGGGCCCTGGCCGATGACGTCGTCGGGGGCCCCCCGCTGGCCACCGTGCCCCTGTGGTCTTCCGCCGGAAACGCCAGCGGCGTCGCCTTTTTGTTGCCGAGGGCCGCACCGCTGGCCCGCCGCCACGGCGACCGCGTCTACCTGAAGGGCATGCTGGTCGGCGACGACGTCGACATGCTGCCCGACTGGGCCATCTTTGCCCGCGCTGTCGTCGACGCCCGCGGCCTGCGACCGACGGCCTCGCGCGAGTCGCTCTACGTCAACGAGACCCTCGAGACCGCGCGCGAAGAGCTCGGGCAGTGCTTGCGCGCGTTCTTGATCGAGACCGCGCGCAGCGACCGCGCCCTGCTCGAAGACCTGATCGCCGTGCACCACCTGGGGCTCAAGCAGCTCGCCGCGCACGACGACGAGCTGCTCGAGCTGTTCGTCGACTGGTTTCCCTTTGAGACCTCGGCCGGCGCCGTGAGCTTCGGTGAATTGCAGAAGCGGGCGACGCGCCTGCACTACACGCCGCACCTCGACGAGTTCCGCCAGATGGCTCCGCTCGCCGGCGCCCACGGCCTGACGCTCGTCAACGCCGCCTACAGCTTCGACGTCGACGTCTTGCGCGCCGGCTGCCAGCTGCGGGGCATCGAGCTGGTGCGCCTCGACGCCGCCACCCTCGCCGCCCGCCTCGAAGACGTCGACCTCTCTGACCACGACCGCGCCGCCGCCCTCGCCGAAGCCGCCCGCGCCGCCCTCGCCGGCGTCGACGTCGACGTCGAGGTGAAGCGCTTCCACCCCGAGTCGCTGCCGGCCTTTTACGGCGCGCCCGACAGCCTGCTGCGACGGCGGGCCCTCGAGCAGTCGCGCGACGCCGCCCAGGGCAACCCGCTCGGCGATGCCCTCGGCGATCTGCTGGCCGCACGGCCCCTGCAAGAGCGGCCGACGCTGGCCTTCAACTGGCGCGCACCGGTGGTGCGCCGGCTGGCCGATCTCGCCGCCCGCTCTGGCGACGACGAC
>JBKJNL010000159.1:0-6233 GCA_046593615.1 Myxococcota bacterium
CTCACGCTGTTGCCGGTGTGGACCGGCGTCTCCGCCGACACCCGCGTGCTGCTGGCGCAGGTCGAGCGCGCCGCCGATCTCGTGCGCCACATGGACGCGCTCGGCGCCGCCAGCGAAAAATTCCAGGCCGCGACGCTGCCCCACGAGGCGCTGGCCGCCGTCAACGACGCACACCAGGCGCTGGTGGTCCTCGGCGCGGCCGCCGGCGTCGACATCGTCAGCGACCCCCACCGCAATCTCGCGCGGCTGGCGCGGGCCCACGGCGGCGCGGCCAAACCGTCGGGTGCCGGCGGCGGCGACGTTGGCCTGTGCTTCGTCCCCGACGACAACGCCGCGGCCTTGCGCGCGATGGTCGAGCGCGAGGGCTACACGGTCCTGCCCTTCGCCCTTGGCGCGCCCGGCGTCGACGTCGTACTGGCTGAGCGATGAGAGCAGTGGTCACCGGCGGCGGCGGATTTCTCGGCAAGGCGATCGTCAAGATGTTGATCGACCGCGGCGACGACGTCGTCGTGCTCGGGCGCTCGGACTACCCCGAGGTCAAGGCGCTCGGCGCGCAGACCATCAAGGGCGACGTCGCCGACCTGGCGATCGTGAAGAGGGCGGTCGAGGGCAGCGACGTCGTGTTCCACGTCGCCGCCAAAGCCGGCGTCTGGGGCGAAGCCAAAGACTACGAAGCCGTCAACGTCGACGGCACGCAGAACGTCATCGATGCTTGTCTCACGCGCGGCGTGTCGCGCCTCGTTCACACGTCGTCACCGAGCGTCACGTTTGACGGCGACGACGCCATCGCCGCCGACGAGTCGCTGCCCTACGCAAAGACGCACCTCTACCACTACGGCCGCACAAAGGCCGAGGCCGAGCGGCGCGTGCTCGCGGCCAACGCCCAGCCCCACCGCGTCGGCGGACACAAGGGCCCCGGCGTGCTGTTGACGACGACGCTGCGGCCGCACCTCATCTATGGGCCCGGCGATCCGCACATCCTTCCGCGCTTGATCGCGCGCCACAAACAAGGTCGCCTGCGCATCGTCGGCGACGGCACCAACAAGGTCGACCTCACCTACGTCGACAACGGCGCCCACGCCCACTTGCTCGCCGCCGACGCGCTCGATCGCCCGAACCCGAAGAACGCCGGCAAGGCCTACTTCATCTCCGACGGCAGCCCCGTCGTGCCGTGGGCCTGGCTCAACCGCATCTTTGCGTCGCTGGGCCTGCCGCCCCTGACCCAGAAAATTCCCTACAGCGCGGCCGTCGTCGTCGGCGCCGTGCTCGAGACGACGTGGTCGGCGTTCGGCCTGAAGGGCGAGCCGCCCATGACGCGCTTCGTGGCCGCCCAGCTGGGCACGAGCCACCACTACAACCTCGCCGCCGCCCGCCGCGACCTTGGCTACGAGCCCCTCGTCGACGTCGAAGCCGCGCTGTCAAAGACCCTGCCGTGGCTCAAGGCCGAGCTCGACGCGGGCCGCCTCTGAGAAAAACAAAGCGGGCCCACCAGGGGCCCGCTCCACGCGTCACGATGTCCGAGAGCGTTCAGCCCTGCTGCATCGGGAAGGAGAAGGACGAATCGGTGATCTCGTTGGCGCCGGTCTCGGCACCGGTCTGCGGGTCGAGCGAGGGGGTCTCGGTGTGCACGTCGACGGTGCGCAGGCCGTTGGGCGAGTCTTCGATGGTGATCGTGCCGGCCTGGGCGGGCTGGTCGTAGTCAAAGGCGCTGTCGTCGTCGCCGCCGCACACGTTGACGTAGACCTCGCTGCTGTTCTCGAAGCTGTCGTCGTAGGAGAAGGGGTGCTCGCCAACGTCGAGCTTGTCGAGGGTGCGGCCGGAGATCGAGAGGATCACCATGCCGGCGCCGACGCCGTCTTGCTCGCGAACCACGTTGACGGTGGTCATGCCGTAGGCGGGGTCGTTCTGGCCCTCGAGGCGCGTCGCCTCGCCGTTGAAGCCGCGGCGGTCGCCGAAGTCACCGCGCAACGCGCCATCGCGGAGCGACATGGTCGACGACGAGGTGTTGGTGAAGCCAGCGTTCTGGTCGGGGTCGAGGTAGGTGTGCTCCTGCAGACAACCGACCGAGAGCATTCCGATGGTGCATGCGCCGAGGAGGAGGGTTGTCTTCATCGAGTCGTCCTTTGCTGCTGGCGGGTAGTCACCAGACGCTGCGATTTTGCGCTCGAGGATCGTCCTGCGCAAGTCGCGCCGTCACCTGATCCAGCCCGGCGCCAGCCACGAAAGCGAGACGGGGCACATCCGACACGTCGGGTGACGTCGACAGCGACGGGGTTGACCTGGTTGTGACGCGTCGCACCTCGAGCGACGGACCAGCCGGAGCCCCCCTGCAGGTCCCCCGGATCAGCGCAAGTTTCCCGTTCGCGCCGGGGGCTCCAGAGGGTGCGCGCTGTGTGATCGGGTCTGGTGGTAGAGAGGGCCATGTTCGTTCCTCGTTTGCTCTCGCGCCTGCTGCTCACCTCGGTCGTCGTCGTCGGCTGCGCCACACCGCAGCTCGGCGACAAAGAGCTGCCGCCGCCGCCTGCGAGCCTGCGCGCAGCCTTTGACGCCATGCCGGCGCCGGCCGAGGCCCGCGTGCGCGTCCTCGACGACAACATCGATGCCTGGGTGGCGCGGGTGAATGTCCTCGAAGCGGCGCAGAAGACCCTCGACGTCCAGTATTTCATCGTCGAGCCCGACGCCTACGGCCTCACGCTGCTCGGCCTGCTCGCTGAAAAGGCCCGCGCCGGCGTCAAGGTGCGCCTCATGGTCGACGCCCGCGGCTCGGCCGGCATCATCCGCGGTGGCCAACGCTTCTTGCTGCAAGAGGTGCAAAAGGCCGGCGCCGACGTCCGCGTCTACAACCCCATCGTCTTCCAGGTCGGCGAAACCGTGGCCCGCGGCGACCTGCGCGCCGTCGCTGCCAGCAACCACGACAAGATGATCATCGCCGACGGCCGCACCGTCGTCGCTGGCGGCCGCAACCTGTCAAAGGACTACCTCAGCGATCCGCGCGATCAGGCCAACGCCTTTATCGACATGGACCTGTTCTACGAGGGCGAGAGCGCCGCCGCGCGCATGACCGAGGCCTTTGCCGCCGAGTTCACCGCGCGCCGCACCACGCCGCTGCTCGTCGAGGCCAGCGGCGATGGTCAGACCGCGCTGCGCCTCGCGGTCATGGCAATGCGGGCCTGGTTGAACGACGCGCCGTTTTCGACGGAAGAGCTGATCGCCCTCGACGGCGCCGCCGAGAAAGACGCAGAACGCGACGCCATCGCCCTCGCCGTCGAAGGCGGCATCGTCGGGGCGCAGCCCTCGATCCCACCCGCCGAGGCCCGGGCCACGTTGCGCTCGGTGACGCAGCTGCTGGCCCGCCATGCCCGCTTGCGCGGCGCAGGCGCCCGACCGGTGCCGCGCATGGCCGAAGACAACGTCGTCGACATGCACCTGCTCGATACGCATTCGTCCGAAGGTGATGTGCTGAAGAACACCGTCAACGACAGCCTGCTCGCGGCGGTGCAGGCGGCCGAGAAGAGCATCGTGATCCAGAGCCCGTACTTTCTGCTCACCGAGCGCGGGCTGCGGGCCCTTGAGCAAGCCAGCGCGCGCGGCGTGTCGATCACGGTCCTGACCAACAGCCCGGCGTCATCCGACAGCCCACCGACCCAGGCGGCGTTTTTGCTTCAATGGCCGCACCTGCTCGCCCGAGCTCCCACCGCCCGCCTCTTCGTCGCCGCCGAAGGCCGCCTGATGCACGCCAAGGTCGGCATCATCGACGAGCAGATCGCGTTTGTCGGCTCCTACAACCTCGACCCGCTGTCGGCCGGCGTGAACGGCGAGGTCGTCGGCGCCTTGTGGAGCACGGGGGTCGCGCGACAGGTGGGCGGCCTCATCGACCAGCGCATCGACACCGGCAAACCTGGCGTCGTCGAATACCGGATCCAGAAGACCCCTGATGGCAAGCCCGTCGAAAAGAACGGCAAGCCTGTCATCGCCTGGGGGCCCGACGACCACTGCACGCCCGACCAGCTTGCGGCGGCCCGCAAGATGGAGCCCTGGCTCGAGCTGCTGGCGCCCCTGCTGTAGCTCGCTCCTGCAGCTCGCGGCGCGCGCTTCGCCGAACCGGCGCGCAAATGGTCGACGACGGGGCGACGGGGTGCAACAGAGCGGGCGTGGCTCTCGAGATTGCCGTTGATGACCCTGCGAACCTGATGGCCGTCCTCGACAACCGGCTCCTGGTGCAGGTGCGCATGGGCAGCCTGACCCACGCCGCGCTCGACGCCGCCGCCGCAAAAATCCTTCCGCTGCTGATGATGCAGACAAAGGCCATCGGCGCCCTCGCCATCGTCAACGGCGACGTCGGCGTCATGCCGCCCGACATCCAGGCCCGCCAGAGGCAGCTGCTCGATGGCGTGCTGGCGCGCCCCAACGCCTGGATGGTCACGGTCATGCAGGGCTCGACGGTGCAGGCCACCGCGATGCGCGCGGTGGGCCGCGTGCTGATGCTCGGCCGGCGCAACATCAAGCACGCCAAAGACACCAACGAAGCCACCTCGTGGCTGGGGGAGAAGCTCGGCGACATCTCGGCGGGATCGATCCGCGATGCCGTCGAGCAGCTGCAGAAGCGGGCGAAGCCCTGATCGAGACCCGCGTCGAGGCCTGAGCCGAGGACGTGGGCGCGACTTTTTGGAAAGCCAGCGGCGCCCGTTCGCCCAGTCGCTAGGACGGGGCCATGCGTTCGTTCAGCCTCTTGCTCGCCTCCCTGCTCGCCCTCTCGACATGCAAGTGCACGCACAAGCAGCCCGACCTGCCGCTGCCCGAGCGTGAAACGCTGTCGACGACGTTCGCCGAGATGCCCGGCGACGTCGAGGCCGACGTCCGCATCCTCGACGAGAACATCGACTCCTGGGTGGAGCGCGTGCGGGCCCTCGAGTCGGCGAAGCGGTCCATCGAGGTCGCCTACTTCATCGTCGAGCCCGACGCGTACGGCCTGGCGCTCCTCGGCCTGCTCGCCGAGAAAGCCCGCTCCGGCGTCAAGGTGCGCATGATGATCGACGCCCGCGGCTCCTACAGCTTCGTCAACGGCGCCGACGGCCGCTACGTCGGCGCGTTGAAGAGCGCCGGCGTCGACATCCGCCTCTACAACCCGGTGATCCAACAGGTCGGCGAGGTGATCGCAAAAGGCGACCTGCGCGCGGGAGCGTCGTCGAACCACGACAAGCTGATCGTCGTCGACAGCACCGTCGCCATCGTCGGCGGCCGCAACATCTCCGAGGACTACCTCGCCGACCCCGGCGACCTGAAGACCGCCTACACCGACATGGACGTGCGCGTCGAAGGCAACGGCGTCGCCGGCTTCGTGCTGCAGGCCTTTGAGATCGAGTTCCCGCGATCGAAGCCGCTGAACATCAACCAGAAGGGTGACGAACAGGTGACGCTGGCGTTGGCGCTGGCGGCGATGCGTCGCTGGTTGAAAGACGTCCCGCTGTCGGCCGCCGAGCTCAAGGCGACCGACGCCCTGAACGAAGACGACAAGAAGTTCAATGACGTCGCCGTCGGCCTCGAAGGCGACATCGTCGGCGCCTTGCCTGAGATCCCGGCCGATGGCGCGCGCGAGCGTCTCAAGGCGGTCACAAAGATGCTGGCCCACCACAAGCGCCTGAAGGGCGCGCTCACGCGCCGCGAGCCCGAGGTGGCCAAGGTCAAGAGCCGCGTCCTCGACAGCGTGGCCATGGAAGGCGAGCACGCCGCGCACGCCATCAACGACGCCCTCGTCAGCAGCATCGTCTCGTCCAAGAAGAGCGTCGTCATCCAGAGCCCCTATCTGGTGCTCTCGGAGCGCGAGGTGCGGGCTCTCGAAGGCGCGAGCGCGCGCGGCGTCGAAATCATCTTCTTGACCAACAGCCCGCTGTCGTCGGACAGCGCTCCCACCCAGGGTGCGTTTCTGCAGCAATGGCCGTGGGTGCTGGCCCGCGTCCCCAAAGCGCGCATCTTTGTCATCTCCGAAGAGCGCCTGATGCACGCCAAGGTGTTCATCATCGACAAGAAGGTAGGCTTCGTCGGCTCGTACAACATCGACCCGCTGTCACGCGGCGTGAACAGCGAGCTTGTCGTCGCCATGTGGGGAGACGCGGTGGCCGGCCGCCTCGAAGGCCTGGTGCGCGCGCTCATCGCGCGGGGGCCGCCCAAGACGTTCGAGTATCTGATCCGGCGCGGCTCCGATGGCTACCCCGTGTTTGCCGACGGCGCCCCCA
>JBKJNL010000218.1:0-4639 GCA_046593615.1 Myxococcota bacterium
GAAGAAGAAGCGACGGCGGCGACTCCGGCGGCGGGCGCTGCGGCGGCTCCGGCGGCGGGCGCCAAGGGTGCTCCGGCGGCGGCGGCTCCGGCCAAGGACGACAAAAAGAAGTGAGCCAAAAATCTACCGCCGGGTAGATTTCAGGTCTGATTGCAGACCTGCTTCCAAGAGCGGGCCCCGAACACGGGGCCCGTTTTTTTGTGCGCCCACCGCGGCTGGACTCGAAGCAGGCGGCCTTTCGGCGCGGCAGCCTCTTTTGCAAAGGCTTGTGCTCGCCGCTTGTCGTCGTCCGCGGCGGTCCGTTAGCGTGGCGAGACCATGAAGATCGGCGACAAGGTTCCTGGCTTCGAGCTGTCCGACCAGGACGGCAAGCTGTTCAAGCTCGACGAGGCCCTCGGCAAGGGCCCGGTGGTCTTGTTCTTCTATCCAAAGGACGAGACCACGGTCTGCACCGCCGAGGCCTGCTCGTTCCGCGACGCCAACGCCGACTTCGTCGAGGCCGGCGCCGCCGTGTTCGGCATCTCCTCCGACGACGTCGCCTCGCACAAGCGCTTCGCCGATCGCCACAAGCTCAACTACCGGCTGCTGGCCGACGTGGGGGGCAAGGTCCGCGAGCAGCTCGGTGTGCCGCGCTCGTTCTTCGGTCTCAAAGACGGCCGCGTCACCTACGTCATCGACAAACAGGGCGTCGTGCGCATGGCCCACGCGGCGCCGTTGTCGGCCCAGGCCCACGTCGACCAGGCCATCGGCATCATCAAGTCGCTGCAATAGGCGCTGCAGCCGTAGACGCTGCAGCAGTCGACGCTGCAACAGGCCGGGCCACCGCCGCACCCGTCGTGACGAGCGGTGGAACGAGGGCCCTGCTCGCGCATCGAAGCTGCGTTGCCGACGATGGCCCGGGGCAGTAGCCCCCGTTTCGGGCGTGCTGGCGACGTCGATTTGTCACCCAGCGCTCTCTTTCGCTTCTCCCCTTTCGATCCGGGCAAACGAGGTTTTCATGTCGACGCAGCAGGGACAGCACCAGGTCGTGATCATCGGCTCCGGCCCCGCCGGCTGGACGGCCGCGCTCTACACCGCCCGCGCCAACCTCAAGCCGCTGCTCTTCGAAGGCGCCGCACCGAACGTCCCCGGCGGACAGCTGATGTGGACCAGCGAGGTCGAGAACTTTCCGGGGTTCCCGCACGGCATCAAGGGCCCCGAGATGATGGCCAAGTTCAAAGAGCAGGCTGAGCGCTTCGGCACCGTCGCCAAGCAAGAAAACATCACCCACATCAACGCCAGCCAGCGTCCCTTCGTCATCACCACCGAGAACGGTGCGACCCTCACCACCGACTCGATCATCATCGCCACCGGCGCCACGGCCAAGCTCATCGGCCTGCCGAAAGAGAAAGAGCTGATGAACGCCGGCGCCGGCGTCTCCGCCTGCGCGACCTGCGACGGCGCGTTCTACAAAAACGAAGAGCTCATCGTCATCGGTGGCGGCGACAGCGCCATGGAAGAAGCCGGCTTCTTGACCCGCTTCGCCACCAAGGTGACCCTGGTGCACCGCCGCGAAGAATTTCGCGCGAGCAAGATCATGCTGGATCGCGCAAAGGCGAACTCCAAGATCCACTTTGAAACCTCACAAATTCCCGTCGAAATCATGGTCGAAAAGAAGAAGGTCGGCGTCTTCGAAAAAGACTGGCTCGTGGGCTTGAAGGTCAAGGACGCAAAGACGGGCGTCGAGAAGGTCATCCCGGCCGGCGGCATGTTCGTCGCCATCGGCCACACGCCCAACACCAAGCTGTTCGAGGGCATGCTCGACATGGACGAGAAGGGCTACCTCGTCGCCGATCCGCGCTCGACGAAGACCAAGGTGCCCGGCATCTTTGCTTGCGGCGACGTGCAGGATTCCATCTACCGCCAGGCCATCACGGCCGCTGGCAGTGGTTGTATGGCTGCGATCGACGCCGAACGCTTTCTCGCTGGTCACTGATCTTTGCCCTCGCGGGCGCCCTTTTCCGCTGCGCTTGCGATGAAGCCGTCCCCATCTCTTGATCCGCAGGTGAGCCGTTGATCAAGGAGGGCGTCGGCCTGTTGTTGCGCGGGGCCATGCGCCAGGTCGGCCGCGTGGGGCCGGCGCGGCAGGCGCTGCACCACCTGAGCCTCTTGACCCGCGGCGCCGGCGTCGCCTTTGTGCGCTGTCGTCGTCTGGTGCCCGACACGGCCCGCGGCCGGGCCCACCCCGATCGGGTGCGCGGCTCGGCGATGACGCCCGAAGAGCTCGGGGCTTCGCTTGAGGCCCTGGGCGGCACCTTGAAGTTCGTCCACATGGGCGAGGCCCTGGCGGCGCTGCGCAAGGGTCAGCGGCTCGCGCAGGCCCTGGCGGTGCTGACCTTCGACGAGAGCTTCGCCGCCACCGCCGAGCTGGCCCTGCCGGTGTGCCACGCGCTGTCGGTGCCGCCGACGTTGTTCGTCACCACCGGCCACCTCGACGACGACGGACCGCTCGGGCCGACGACGCTGTGGGACTCCCACGTCCACGCCGTGGTCGACCGCATCGCCCCCCGCCCGCTGCACGTCAGCTTCGTCGATCGCGTGTTGCAGACGACGACGGCGTCGCTGCGGCTGTCGGCGACCCACCGGCTGCTGCTGTCGCTGGCCTCGCTCGACGAGGTCGAGCTGCGTCGTCGTCTGGCCGAGCTCGAGGCCTTTGCCGGCGGCCGCCCCGAGGTGAAGCCCCTTGATCGCATGCTGACCGCCGGCGAGCTGGTGCTGCTGTGCAAAGACCCGCTGGTCTCGGTCGGCGCCCACGGCCACGGCCACCTGTCGTTGGCGTCGGCGTCGGAGCGGGCCCTCGAAGAAGAGCTGGTGCGCCCGCGCACGCGCCTGGCCGAGCTGTGCGGCTCGGCCTTTCTCGACGTCGTCAGCTACCCCTTCGGCCGGCCGCCCTACGTCGACGAGCGCGTGATGCGCGCGGCCCGGGCGGCGGGCTACCAGGCGGGGTTCACGGCGCTACCGGGGGTGGCCCGGCCCGGTGATCACCTGTTCCACCTGCCGCGCCTGGGACTGACGCGCCGGGGCAACACGGTGAACGCCTATGAGCTGGCCGGCAGCCTGGCGGCCCTCGACGAGGTGCTGCTCATCGCCTCGGGCGAGCAGGAGCGCGTCGAGGAAGCCCCCGAAGGCTGAGCGCCACCCGCACGCACCGGGCGCCGCTCACTCGCGGGTGACGTCGACGGCGACGGTGTCGTGCTCGGCTTCGACGGTGACGCCGTCGCTCTCGCCGGCCCGCGGGCGCTGCTCGCGCACGCTCACCTGCAGCCCGCCGCGCAAGCGTCGAACGTCGTCGTTGTCGTTGTCGTCGGGCACGGTCAGCAGCAGCAGCGTCCAGCGCACGCGGGCGTCGGTGGCGCCGCGACTGGCGTCGGCCGCGAGCTCGGGTCCGGTCAGCGACAGCGTCGAGGTGACGCCGCCGTCAAAGGAGACATTTTCGCCGCCGTCGACCTCGTCGCGCACCCCGTCGACGCCCTCGCCGAGCACGAGCGCCAGGGCCACGGCGGGGTCGGGCAGTCGCGCGATGAATGGCCCTTCGGCGGGATCGGCGGCCGGGCGGGTCAAGACGGCGACGACGTCGTTTTTGTCGGCTTCGTCGTCGACGACGAGCACGGCGCCATCGACGCCGAGCCAGCGACCGGCCAGCTCGTGGGCACCCGCGCGGCGCTCGGCGCGCCCGCCGTCGCCGCAGCCCGAGCCGCCGAGCACGCCCCCGAGCACGGCGCCGTTGGCGACGACGTTGACGACGGCCCTGACGACGACGCTGACGACGACGTGGGGCAGCGCGGCAGTGAAGAAACAAGGGCGCACGGCAGTTCTCTGGCACACCGGCGCTGCGCTTGACACCCTCTGGCCTGCCTGCCACGTCTGCGGCGGCTTTTCGTCGTCGGGCGGAGCGCCCACACCACTGCTCCCGGGGCTTCGTGCCCCGTCGCTTGCGAGGGATCCCATGCGTCTCAACCTGTCTTCGTCTGCCCTGTCTCTCGCGGTCGTCGGCTTCGTCGTGGTCGGCGGCGCCGGCTGCCCGGCCAAGGTCGCCGCGGTCGAGATCGCGCCGCCCAAGGTCGAGCTCAAGAGCGACAGCGAGAGCAAGCAGCTGTCGGCGACGCCCAAAGACGCCGACGGCGTCGCCATCGAAGGCGAGCGCGTGATGGCCTGGAAGTCCGCCGACCCCGCCGTCGCCACCGTCGACGGCACCGGCATGGTCAAGCCTGGCGGGTCGGGCCAGACCACGGTCACCGTGACCATCGACGAGGTCAGCGCCAGCGTCCCGGTGAGCGTGGTGTTCATCAAGCGCATGCAGCTGCCGTCACCGGCGATGGTCGTCGTCGCGGGTGTGCCGTCCGAGCCGTTGACCGTGAACTTCATGAACGAGCGCGGCGAGCGCATCGAAGTCGACGGCGCCAAGATCACCTGGAAGGTCGCCGACCCGGCCATCGCCAGCGTCAGCGACGCCGGCGTCGTCACCGGCGCCGCCGCCGGCTCGACGTTGCTGACCGCCCAGTCCAAAGAGCTCAAGGCCGAGATGACCGTCACCGTGAACCCGCCGCCCGAGCCCGAGCCCACGGTTCCCTCGGTCCCCGAAGACCCGAAAAAGGCGCCC
>JBKJNL010000230.1:0-2924 GCA_046593615.1 Myxococcota bacterium
ACAGGGCTCTGGGCGCCGCGTCACCGGCGACCGACACGCTCGACAGCGCGGTGACGGTGCCATCGACGTCTCCGCTGCCGACGACGACGGAAAAGGCGGCCAGCGAGGCAAGAACCACGAGCATGAGGGGATGTTGGCCCCCGCGGCCTCGGCTTGCATCCTCTGCTTGGCGGAGCGTGGTCTGGGGCGAGACCTCACCCCAGACCCTCAGCCGCGGATCTCGATGCGCGTCTCGCCGATGCGCATGAGGTCGCCGAGCGCCAGCTCGGCCTCGGTGACGCGGCGGCCGTTGACAAACGTGCCGTTGGTCGAGGCCATGTCGAGCAGCGAGCCGCCGGCCTCGTCGCAAAAGACCATGGCGTGGCGCGAGCTGATGGCGTCGTCGGCGAGGCCGATGTCGGGGTCGCGCTCGAAGCTCGTCAGCAGGCCGCGGGCGCCGTCTTTGAGCGGCGCGCGGATCTTGAGGTGGCGGGCCACCGTCTTTGTGTCCTCGACGTCGAGGCGGGTCAGGGAGTGCTCGGTGATCATGCCGGTCGCGCCCGAGATGTCGGGCGAGCGGCCGAGCATCACGCAGTGCCCCATGTTGACGATGATGGAGCGGCCGACGTCGCGCCCCTTGATGATGACCAACACTGCGCGTTTCACCGCGACTCCTTTTGCATGAGCTGCCTGAGCTGCATCGGCGTCAGCGACGTCGTCATGCGCCGGCCTCGGGCTTGTCATCTTTGGTGAAGCCGAACTGCTTGGCCTTGCGCCAGAAGGTCGTCTTGGCCACGCCGAGCGATTTGGCGGCCTCGCCGAGCGAGCCGTAGGCCGAGATGGCGTTCTCGATGGCCGCTTTCTCGACGTCGTCCATGGTCATGCCCTTTTTGTAGAGCGAGCCCTGGTCTTGAATCTCGGCGAGGCTCAGCGGGATGAACGCGATGTCGCTGCCGTCGACGACCTTGCCGTCGCCGAGGATCAGCGCCCGCTGGATGACGTTTCGCAGCTCGCGCACGTTGCCGGGAAACGGATGGGTCATCAGCGCCTGCTCCGCCGACGACGTCAGCTTCACCGGCGGCTGCGCGTGCGGCGACTTGGGGGTCAGCGAGGTGATGAACAGCCGGGCCAGGTGCAAGACGTCGACGCTGCGCTCGCGCAGGGCCGGCAGCTTGATCGGAATGACGTAGATGCGGTGCAGCAGATCTTCGCGGAAGCGCCCTTCGCGCACGTGCTTCACGAGGTCTCTGTGGGTCGCGCACACGATGCGGACGTCGACGGGGATGTCGCCGCGGCCGCCGAGCCGGCGCACCGAGCGCGTCTCGAGCACGCGCAGCAGCTTGGCCTGCATCTCGAGGGGCAGCTCGCCGATCTCGTCAAGAAACAGCGAGCCTTTGTCGGCTTCTTCGAAGCAGCCCTTGCGCTGGCGGTCGGCGCCGGTGAACGCGCCCTTCTCGTGACCAAACAGCTCGCTCTCGATGAGCTCTTCGGGAAACGCCGCGCAGTTGAGGGCCACAAAGGCCCCGCCGCGGCGCCCCGACAGGGTGTGCAGGGCGTGGGCGGCGAGCTCTTTGCCGGTGCCGGTCTCGCCAAAGACGCACACGCTGGCGTCGTGGGGCGCGACCTTTTCGATGAGGGCAAACGTCTTGGCAAACCCGGGGTCGGCGGTGTGCAGCTCGGCGCAGCGCCAGGGGCCCTTGCCATTTGCGCCGGGTTCGACGGCGACCACTTCTTCGTCGCCCTCGACGGCGATGATGGCTTTGCCGAAGCGCAGCGTGGCCCCGAGCGGCACCTCGGCCTCGACGACGCGCACCACGGAGCCCGAGGATCCTGACTTCGCCCCCGCTGAATCGGGCAGCCCGATGAAGGTGCCGTTGGTCGAGTCGAGGTCGCGCACAAAGAGCCGCTCACCGCGCAAGAACAGCTGGGCGTGGAACGACGAGACGAAGCCGTCGTCGACGACGATGTCGTTGTCGGGCAGCGAGCCGACCCGCAGCCCCTCGGCGGGCACGTCGATGCGCTTGCCCCCGAGCGACGACGGCAGCCGCAGGCGGATGTCGGTGCGCAACAGCGCGCCGTCGCCGCGGGTGCGCAACAAGCCGGTGCGCTGCCCGCCTTTGTCGCCAGCGCCGACGCCGCGCGGCTCGGCCTCGCCGCGGACGAAGCGGCCCTGCAGGCGGCCGAAGTCAAAGACGGCGCCGTCGGCGACGACGTCGTCGCGGGTGACCTTGCCGTTCATGGGCACGCCGCGGCCGCAGCGGTCGACGACGCGGTAGCGACCATTGCCCAGGGGCTCGAACGAGCAGAGAAACGGCGGCAGGTCGTCGTCGGGGATCGAGATGTCGTTGGCCGGGCTCTTGCCGACGGTGACGCTCTGGCCGTGCAGCGGGGTGCGGACCACCGGGACGCCGCCGCTGAGGAGGAGGAGCTCAGGCATCGTCGCCGCTCGTCGTCAGGTGCCCGGTCACTGTGCCTCCGCGATTGCCTGGCGACCGTAGCGCGGTTTGGCGTCGTTCTGCCTGCGCCACCCGCAAACGCATCGCGCGGCGCTCGATGACGGGTTGGCTTCGCGAGGTTGGCACCTCGGCGGGACGGCTCAGGAGGGCGGTGTTCCCCGCGGCAGACGCACGGTGAAGGTCGTGCCGGCGTCGGCGGTGGAGGCGACGGCGACGGTGCCGCCGTGGGCGTCGACGACGTGCTTCACGATGAACAGACCGAGCCGCACGCTGCGATCGTTGGTGTTGGCGGCCGGCACGTTGCGACTCATGGGCTCGAAGAGACGCGCGACGAAGTCAGCCGGGATGGGATTGCCCTCGTTGTGGACGATCAGCTCGACGAAGCCGTCGCCGCCACGGGTCTGCACGTCGACCACCGAGCCTGGGCGGCTGTATTTGAGGGCATTGATGGTCAGGTTTTGCACCACCTGGCCGAGCCGCTCCGCGTCC
>JBKJNL010000275.1:0-11186 GCA_046593615.1 Myxococcota bacterium
CGCCGTCCTCGCCCTCGAAGGCGTCGACCTGCACGCCATCGATCAGATGATGCGCGAGACCGGCTTCCCCGTCGGCCCCATCACCCTGCTCGATGAGGTCGGCATCGACGTCGCCGCCCACGTCGCCAAAGACATGGCGCCGTTCTTCGAGGCCCGCTTCGGCAAGCGCGATTCGTCGGCTCTCGAAGCGATGGTGAAACAGGGATTCCTCGGCCGAAAGAGCAACAAGGGATTCTTCTTGTACGGCAAGGAGCAGCCCCGCGATGCCCTGTCACGGGCGCGCAGCTTCGCCTCACACCTGCCGATGGTCGGCGATCGCATCGGCGACCTCGTCGGCGGCAAGGGCAAGCCGCTCAACCCCGGCGCCCTCGAGATCCTGTCGGCCCATGGCACCCGGCACGGCAGCAAGAAGAGCTATGACAAGAAAGAGCTGCAGGACCGCGTTCTTCTGCGCATGGTCAATGAGGCCGTTCAGTGCCTGCAAGAAGGCATCCTCGACAACGCCGTCGACGGCGACATCGGCGCCGTCTTTGGCCTCGGCTTTCCGCCGATGACCGGCGGCCCGTTTCGCTACGTCGACACCGTCGGCGCCGGCACCGTCGTGGCCACCCTCGAGCGCTTCACCAGCAAGATGGGTTCGCGGTTCACGCCCTGCGAGCTGCTCGTCGAGCAGGCCAAGACCGGCCGCAAGTTCCACAAGCGCTGAGCCGTTGCGACCCCGACAGGGGCTTCGACTGCTGCGACCTGCAGGCAGCACTTCGCGGACGCAGCGCCTGGTGGCTGCGTCCGCGCTGCTTTGGGGCGCGCCGACGGCTTGAGGCACGGTGATGGCATCATGCCGGCGTCGTCGACGGAGCCCATCATGCGTTCACTGATTTTCGCGCTCGCGCTGCTTCCCGCACCGGCGCTCTTCGCGCAGAACGGCGCCGCCGAAGCCCCGGAGTGCGGAGCGCCGCTGCCACCGCCGCCGCAGCCCCCCGTGGGCGACGCGCCCGGGTTCTCCGGCAACCTGTTTCTGGCCGCGCCGCCGCAGCTGAACGATCTGCCGCGCAACGTCGAGATCCGGCTCGGTGGCAACGTCTTCGAGGTCGAGCTCGGCTTCTGGACCGTCGTGTTGCGCGACGCGGTCGGCAACGAGCTGGCGTCGTCCATCGATGAGGATCGCGTGGTGCCCGCCGACGGCCTGTTGCCCGCCGACAGCACCATCTTTGTCGTCATCGCCCCCACCAACACCAACCCGTGCCAGGGCTGCTTCGGCGAGCAGCAGTTTCAGTTCTCGACCAACGACGTCGTCGACAACGTGGCGCCGGTCATCGACGGGTCGCTGGCCGTCAACGGTTACGTGCTGCCGTCGTTAGCCGAGCAACAGGCCTGCGGCTTCTTTGCGGGCACGCAGCACACCATCGAGGTGCCGCTGTCGGCGTCGGAGCCGACCTTGTTCACCGTGGCCGGCCGCACCGCGCGGGGGCAGCCGACGCTGCTGCTGAGAGACGCCCTGTCGACGCCGTTCAGCAACCAGACGGTGTCGCTCAGTCTGGGCAACGACGTCGTGGTCACCCTGGGCGAGCCCGTGGTCGTCATCGTCACCGCCCGCGACCTCGCCGGCAACGTCGCGACGCCGCGGGCGCTGCGGGTTCGCATGCGCTCGTTTCGCGATCGCGGCGCCGCGGGCTTCGTGCCGTTCAACTGCGACCTCGACGCCGCCCCCGTCGTCACGGTGCCCTCGCGATTGCCGACGAACCCGGCGCTGCGCGTGGTCTTTCCGTTTGAAGAGCTGCCCCTCGCCTTGCGCCCCGTCACGGGCGGTGACGATGTCTCGCTCGTGCCCGTCGTCGACGTCGCCGAAGACGCACGCGTCGGCCACGTCTTTGTGACCGCCCGGCCCGTGGCCGCCGGCGACTACGACGTCGTCACGCTCGAATGCCCGAGCTGCTTGTGCGCCGGCTGCAGCGCGCCCCTGCGGCAGCGCATCACCCTCGACGACGTCGTCGACGCCACCGCCGCCGCGTCGCCCCAGGTGCGCGATGTCGTCGACGATCCGTCGCCGCCGCTGTCGGTCGGCAGCTGCCAACCCGACGGCGCCGCGACCATCATCGTGCTGGCCCCCGCCGCCGACGACGTCGCCGGACCCGCCGACCTGCTCTACGACGCCGTGGTGCGCCAGGAAGGCGGCCTGCCGCGTCCGGCCGGCTCCGCCTTGCCCGCCCTGCTGCGCGGCAACGGCGACATCGCCGTGCGCATCCCGTCGGGCGAGCTCGGGCGCCTCGGCGGCAGCAACTTCACGCTGACCCTCACCGCCCGCGACGTCGGCGGGAACCTCTCGCAGACCACCTACGAAAACGTCGTCGAGAGCCCGGCCAGCGGTTGCGGCGCGGCGCCGGCGCCGTCGGCTGTGGCTGTGCCTGTGGCTGCTGTGTTGCTCGGCCTGCTGTCAGGTCTGCGTCGTCGTCGACGGCGCTGAAGCGATCAGCGCTTCGGCTTTGGCAGCGACTGCTCGACGACGGCGACGACGCTGCGGGCGGCGACCAGCTCGCCGTCGATGCCAAAGGCCGGCGCCAGATCGCGACCGGCGCGCACCAGATTCTTCCAGGCGGTGCGTGGACGCCGTCCGCCGAGCGGGTGCTCGCTGTCCTTGACCACCAGGCTGCCGTGCACGCCAGACGCGTCGACCACGTCGCGGGTGCGGACGTGCTCGCGCGCAAACGGCAAGAGGGCCGTGAGCCGCTCTTCGATGAAGCCGGCGTCGTCGGTGGGCGCGGTGGCGACCAGGCACAACAGCTGCTCGTCGAGGTGCGAGCCCTTGCCGGCGTCGCCGAGGGGCGCGCCACCGCTGAGCCCGATCAAGACCGGCGGGTGCGGGGCCTGGCCCAACAACAGCAGCAGCGGTGGCATCCCGCGGGGCAACACGCGCACCGGCAACAGCCAGCGCACCGAGGTGGTCTTGCCGCCGACGACGACGCGACCCTGCTGGGCCAGCAGCTTCTCGCGCAGCTTCGAGGCCGGGAGCCGGTCGGAGAAGTCGCGGCCGGCGGTGGCGTCGATGACGACGGTGGCGACGATCTCGTCGGCCTTTTTGTTGACCATGCGCAAGCCGGTGACGCGCTTGCCTTCGACGTCGACGCTGTCGACGCGCTCGTGGACGACGTCGCCTTTGTGATGCCGCACGAAGCCCATCAGCAGCTCGCGCAACACGGCGCGCGGCCCGAGCGCGCCACCAGCGGGGATGCCGCCGACGACGACGGAAGCGGCGACGACCGCGGCGAGGCCGGCTTCTCCGTCGGCGGGTGCGGTGCTGCCGGCCCGCGATTGCACGAAGGGCCGCAGCTGCTCGAGCACGGGCCACAAGCCCGAGCCGTCGCCGCGCAAGGCGACGCAGCCGTCGTCGGCGCCGTCGATGTCGGCGGCCTTGCCGAGGGCTTTGACGCGACCGCGGGCGCGGCGGGCTTCGAAAAAGATGCCGTCTTCGTGCAGCGAGGCGAGCTCGGTGAACACGGCGTGACGGCGGGCGACGTCGACGGCGGCCAGCGACTTCTGCAGGCCGCGGCCGCGCTCGGCGCCGAAGCAGCGCGACAGCTCCCGGACGAGGGCGTCGTCGTTGCCAGGCAGCACGCAGCGCAGATCGGGATCGTCGACGACGCCGAGGCCGAGCGGCTCACCGAGCATGCGCCGCGCGTCGGCCTTCAAGGCGAGGGCGTCGAACAAGCCCGCGGCGGGGCCGGCGGCGGGCAGCTTCCACAGCGAGGGCGCGAGCGGGGCCAGGCGATCGCCGAGGGGGCGGGCCACGACCTCGCCGTCGTCGATGACGACGACCTTCTTGCCGCCCAGGGACAGCAGTGCGGCTGCGGCCAGGCCGCACAGCTCTCCGCCCACGACGGCGACGTCGACCATCACGCGGCTCATGGGCAGCCGCTACCAGCAGGATCCCGCCTCCGGAAGGCGCTTGCGCGCTCTTGTGGTCCTCGTGCGCTTGACTCCGTTGGTCGTTCCCCTAGAACAAACGGGTCGGCCGCTCTTCGTTCGCGCCGGCACCAGCTCCCCCCAAAAACAGAGACGCCTGAATGACCGAAGAAAAGGTCGAGAGCCCCCAGACCGCACCCCAGTCCCCCCAGGGCTATCAGCCCCCCGGCGGCGGCGACGGGCAGCGCCGTCCGAACAACGGCGGTGGCAACGGTGGTGGTGGTGGCGGGTACGGCGACCGCGACCAGCGCGACCGGTCCGAGCCCCGCGGCGAGCGCAACGACAGCCGCGTCGACGGGCGCGCCGACCGAGACCGCGATCGGGGTGGCCCGCGCGGCAACTCCGGCAAGCCGCCCCCGCCGGCGGCCCCGACCGTCAACCCCGACATCAAGTCGATCAACCTGAGCGCGCTCAAGCACGTGAAGGTCCCCGAGCTCCACGCCCAGGCCCTGGCCGCCGGCGTCGACGTCACCGGCAACCTGCGCCGGCAAGACATCATCTTTGAGATCCTCAAGTGGCAGTCCGAGCAGAACGGCGCCATCCAGGGCGGCGGCGTCGTCGAGAGCCACCCCGAGGGCTACGGCTTCTTGCGCGAGCCGGCCTACAACTACGAGAGCTCACCCGACGACATCTACGTCGCCCCGTCGATCATCCGCGCCTACGGCCTGCGCACCGGCGACACCATCGCCGGGTTCGTGCGGCCGCCGACGGAGAAAGAGCGCTACTACTCGCTGTACAAGGTCGAGACGGTCAACGGTCTCCCCGCTGGCGAGCACAAGGGCAAGATTCCCTTCGAAAACCTCACGCCTTTGTTCCCCACCGAGCGCTTCAAGCTCGAGACAAAGCCCAGTCAGTTTTCGACGCGCATCATCGATCTTCTCTGTCCGATTGGTAAGGGCCAGAGAGCGCTGATCGTCGCCCCGCCCCGCGCCGGCAAGACCGTCTTGATGCAGGACATCGCCAACGCCATCACCTTCAACCACCCCGAGGTGACCCTCATCGTGCTGCTCGTCGACGAGCGCCCCGAAGAAGTCACCGACATGCAGCGCAACATCAAGGGCGAGGTCGTCTCGTCGACATTCGACGAGCCGCCCACGCGCCACGTGCAGGTGGCCGAGATGGTCATCGAAAAGGCCAAGCGCCTCGTCGAGCAGAAGAAAGACGTCGTCATTCTGCTGGACTCGATCACGCGCCTCGGCCGCGCCTACAACTCGGTGCAGCCGGCCTCTGGCAAGATCCTCTCCGGCGGCGTCGACAGCAACGCCTTGCAGAAGCCGAAGCGCTTCTTTGGCGCGGCCCGCAACATCGAAGAAGGCGGCTCGCTGACCATCATCGCCACGGCGCTCGTCGACACCGGCAGCCGCATGGGTGAAGTGATCTTTGAAGAGTTCAAGGGCACCGGCAACAGCGAGATTGTTCTCGACCGGAAGCTCATGGAAAAGCGCATTTTTCCGTGCTTGGACATCAACAAGTCCGGCACGCGAAAAGAAGATCTGCTGATGGCTCCTGAGACACTCAATCGTGTCTGGATCCTGCGGCAGCTCTTGCATCCGCTGAATGTCATCGACTCGATGGAGTTCATGATTTCGCGCATGAAGGGCACCAAATCGAACCACGAGTTCCTCGGGTCGATGAGCGCCTAGCTCCCTTTTTCACGAGCGCTGCCGGTTGTTGAGCCAACAACCCTTGTCGACGACAGAGGCCTCCGCTAACGGCGGGGCATGCTCAGCGTCTTCCGCTCGAATGCCAACAACTGGCTGATGGTCATCGTCCTCGCGGCGATCACCTTTGTCTTCGTCTTCACGTTCGGCTCGTGGGGCGGCGGCAACGTCTCCGGCGACCTGCCGATCGCGGCCACGGTCAACGGCGAGGTCATCCCGATGACCTCGTTCCGCGTGCAGTACGCGCAGACCTTCCGGACGCAGACGATGTTCCGGCCCGGCTTCACGTCGGAAAAGGCCCGTGAAGAAGGCCTCGACCAGCAGGTGCTCGATCGCATGATCACCACCGAGCTGCTCGCCCAGGCCGCCGAAGGCCGCGGCCTCCTCGTCACCGACGACGAAGTGGCCGACGTCATCCAGACCCGCTTCTTCGAGAAGGGCAAGCCCTTCGACGGCGAAGAGTACAAGCGCGTCGTCAACGGCATCTACAACACCACCGAAGCCCGCTTCGAAGACAGCCTGCGCAAAGAGCTGCTCGCGGCGCGCCTCGAAGGCATCCTCGGCGACGCCGTCCACGTCTCGGAACGTGAGCTCAAAGACAGCTTCGAGTCGAAGAACAACCGCGCCGACCTCGAGATCCTCAAGATCGATCCGCTGTTCTGGAAATCAAAGGCCAAAGACCCCACCGACGACGACGTCAAAGCGTTTGTCGCCACGCACAAGAGCGAGATCGAGAAGTTCTACGGCGAGCACATGAACCGCTACCGCCAGAGCAAGAAGGTCAACGCCCGGCACATCCTCGTGAAGGTGTCCGACAAGGCCCCCGACGCCGACAAGAAAAAGGCCAAAGAGAAGCTCGAAGGCGCCATCAAACGCATCAAGGCCGGCGAAGACTTCGCCAAGGTCGCCGAAGAAGTCAGCGAAGACAGCTCGGCCAAGCAGGGCGGCTCGCTCGGCCTGTTCGGCGAAGGCGCCATGGTCAAGCCCTTCGAAGACGCCGCCTTTGCCCTCAAGAAGGGCGAGATGTCGGGGATCGTCGAATCCAAGTTCGGCTACCACGTCATCAAGGTCGAAGAGGTGCAAGACGCCACCAAGAAGGAGCTCGCCGAGGTCGAGACCGAGATCGGCAAGCAGCTCGCCAAAGAGAGCGCGCAGAAGATCGAGGCCCGCAAGCTGGCCGAAGAAGCCCTCGCCGAGCTCAAGGCCGGCAAGGCGATGAAAGACCTGAGCAACGTCGCGATCCAGAAGCCGCCCAGCGAAGGAACGCCGCTGCCCAAGCCCGACGAGGTCGACCCCTACTCGCCCCGCGTCGACGCCACCGGCTTCTTTGCCAAGAGCGCACGCGTGGTGCCGCGCATCGGCGTCGCGCCCGAGATCGTCGACCTGGCCTTCAACAAGCTGACGCTCGAGAAGCCGCTGCACGAGGAGATCATCGAGGTCAACGGTCGCTTCTTCATCGTCCGCCTGCGCGGCCGTGAGCAGCCCGACCTCACCAAGTTCGCCGACGAGCGCGACCAGCTCGAGCAGCAGGTCGTGTCGGGCCGCAAGTCCACCGTGGTCGAAGACTTCGCCAAGGGCCTGCGTGAAAAGGCCAAGATCGAAAAGAACCCCAAGCTGCTGACCACCAGCTGAGCGGGCGGTCGCAGACACGTTTCAGACACGAACACGGCGGCCTCGGCCGCCGTGTTCTTTTCTGGATCACCGCGGGGTCTGCGTCGCTGTCGTCGTCATTCGACGCCGAAATTGTACTGCAGCACCTTGTCGCAACCGCGCACCTCGATGGCCACGCAGCCCCCCTGCGCGTCGAGCGTGGTGCAGCGGGCGATGAGGTCGTCGATGGGGCACTCCATCTGTTCGGCGGCCGTCTTCTTGGTGTCGGCGAGGATGCCGGCCTCCATGCCCGCCGTCGTCGGCGACGTCGCCTGCGGCGGCAGCGGCGGCGGCGGCGGCTTCTTTTCGGCGGTGACGCACGAGGCAGCGGCCAGCAGGGCGATGACGGCGACGAGGGAGGAGCAGCGCATACAGCCAGGGTAGCCCGCGTCGTCGACGGCACCCAGAAACCGTAAAAAAGCCCCCGGCCTGTTCTCGCGAACGTGCCGGGGGCCAACGCGTCGGAGTCGGACCGTAAGCCGGGTTCTGTCCGCCGCGCGGTTGCCCGCATCGGTTGGACACCCATTCCTCCAGCGACGTCGTCACCGACGTCGTCCAGCGGCTCTACGAGGTCGCGCGGGCAGCGCTTGCCGCTCTTGCGAGACGGCGACCTCTCGCCTTGCTCCGGGTGGGGTTTGCCCTGCCATCGACGTCACCGCCGACGCGGTGCGCTCTTGCCGCACCGTTTCACCCTTGCCCCGCGGACGTCTCACGACGAAAGCGAGGCGGTCTGTTCTCTGTGGCACTTTCCTTCGAGTCACCCCGACAGGTCGTTCTCCTGCACCCTTGCCTTGCGGAGCCCGGACTTTCCTCCCGTCGACGACACAGCTTTTGGCTTTGTCTCGACCGGCGGGTGTCTGTTCCGCTCCGGCGCGCCGGCACCGCGTAGCAGATGGCGTCTGCAGTGTCGTCGTTGATTCCAGTTACAACGAGCGCATGAAGGCGCCGCAGCCCGACCTGTTTGGCGACGTGCACGACCAGGGACCGCCCGTCGGGCTCGCCCCCGTTTCCGACGAGGACCGCGCCGTCGCCGCCGCCCTGCCCGCCCGCGTGCGCCTCGGGACGTCGTCGTGGAACTTCACCGGCTGGGCCGGCGTGGTCTGGGATCGCGTCATCAGCGAGCGCACCGCCGCGCGCGAAGGGCTGTCGGCCTACAGCCAGCACCCGCTGTTTCGCACCGTCGGCGTCGACCGCAGCCACTACGCCGTCGTCGATGCCGAGAGCTGGCGGCGTTATGCGTCGCAGACGCCCGATGACTTTCGCTTTCTCGTCAAGGCGCTCGACGAGATCATGACGCCGACGTTCCACAAGCGGCATGGACCGCGGGATGGCGAGGTGAACCCGCGCTTCCTCGACGCTGGCTACGCCGTCGACGTCACGGCACCCATCCTCGAGGGCCTCGACGACAAGCTCGGCGTGCTGCTGTTCCAGGCGCCACCGTTCGATGTCGCAGCCCTCGGCGGCGCCGCTGTCGTCGTCGATCGGCTGCACCAGTTCTTTCGCGCTCTGCCGCGCGACCGCCGCTTTCGCCTGGCTCTCGAGGTCAGGAACCCGGTGCTCATCGGCAGGCCGCTGCAACAGGCCTTGATGGACGTCGACGTCGACCCCTGCTTGAGCTCACGACACGGCATGCCGCCGGTGCACGCGCAGGCAAAGGCGTTGTTGTCGCCGGCGCCACAGGCGCTCGTCATCCGCTGGTTGTTGCGCCACGGACTTACCTACGCCGACGGCGAGCAGCGCTACGCGCCCTACGACCGCATCGTCGACGACGACGGCGACACCCGCTTCGCCATCTCGGGTCTGGTGCGCAGCCTCGACGTGCCGACGTTCGTCATCGCCAACAACAAGGCCGAAGGCTGCGCGCCCGAGACGCTGCTGCGGCTCGCCCGCCAAATCATCGACGGGCAATCGGCGCGCGGCGCTCGTGAGGACCGCGTCCGCTGAGCTTGCGTGACCGGGCGCGAAAACGAAGACGACGTCGCCGGCCCGTGCGCCTGCGACGTCGTCGACGTCATCGTGGATCGCGGTCAGCGGCTCACATGCGCTCGATGATCGTCGCCGTGCCCATGCCGTAGCCGATGCACATGGTCACGAGGCCGGTGCTCTTGCCGGTGCGCTCCAGCTCGTTCAGCAACGTCGCGAACAACATGCCGCCGGTGGCGCCGAGCGGGTGGCCGAGCGCGATGGCGCCGCCGTTCACGTTGAGCTTCTCGTGCGGCACGCCGAGGTCTTTCATGTAGGCGACCGGGACCGAGGCAAAGGCCTCGTTGACCTCGAAGAGGTCGACGTCACCGAGGGTCATCTTGGCCGACGCCAGCGCCTTTTTCGTCGCCGGCATCGGACCGGTCAGCATGATCTCCGGCTCGCTGCCGACGACGGCCATCGACTTGATGCGCGCGCGCGGCTTGAGTCCGAGGGCCCGGGCTTTTTCTTCGCTCATGACGACCACGCAGGAGGCGCCGTCGACGATGCCCGAGGCGTTGCCGGCGGTGACGCAGCCGCCGTCCTTGAAGACCGTCGGCAACGTCGACAACGACTCTTTCGTCGTCGTCGGCCGCGCGTGCTCGTCGGTCTCGGCCTTGCGACCGTCCTTGAGCGTCATGACCGCGATCTCGTTTTTGAAACGTCCTTCGGCAATGGCGACGCCGGCGCGGCGCTGCGATTCGGCGGCAAAGGCGTCGCAGTCGGCGCGCGACAGGCCGTACTTCTCGGCGACCATCTCGGCCGAGAGGCCTTGCGGCACGAGGCCGGGGAAGCGCTCCATCAGCCAATCGCTGGTCGGGCCCTTGTTGTTCTTGTCGTCGCTGTAGGCGCCGTCGGAGCCCATGGCCACGCGGCTCATGCTCTCGATGCCGCCGGCAAAGACGACGTCCATGGCGCCCGACATCACGGCCTGCGCCGCGAAGTGCACGGCCTGCTGGCCCGAGCCGCAGAAGCGGTTGATCGAGACGCCGGCGACCTCGATGGGCAGGCCGGCGGCGAGCGCTGCGCCGCGGGCGATGTTGAAGCCCTGCTCACCGATGGGCATCACGCAGCCCAGGATGACGTCGTCGATCAGCTTGGGGTCGAGGCCGGTGCGGGCCACGGCCGATTGCAGCGCGAACGCTGCGAGCTCTTGCGGGTGCACGTCGTTGAAGACGCCGCCCTTCTTCTTGCCACGGGCGGTGCGGACGGCGTCGACGATCACGGCGGTGCGGGACATGGGACCTCACAGGACCCGCAAGGCGGGTCGAACGACGATGGCAGCGAGCGTTGACTTTGGTGTCAACGATACCGTCGTCGACGACGAAGCGCAACCGTCGGGTCCATTCAGGCGGTGACGAACAGCTCGGCCGACCCGAGCTGGTCGACGTCGACGCGGGCGTGGTCGCCGGGGGCGAGGGCGATGGCCGCGGTGGCGCCGCCGGTCATGACGATGTGGCCGGCGCGCAGCTTCTCGCCCAGCGGCACCAGCTGGTTCACGAGGGCCGCGAGCGAGCGCGCCGGGTGCTCGTAGATGGCGGCCGACGAGCCGGTCTCAACGACGACGCCGTTCTTTCTCAGCACCATGCCGAGGTTGCCGGTGTCGAAGTCGCGCGGCCGCATCAGCGACCCGAGCACGAAGCGCGACGACGACGCGTTGTCGGCGACGACGTCCTCGAGGGTGAACTGGAAATTCTCGTAGCGCGAATCGATGAGCTCGAGCGCACAGCAGCAGGCGTCGACGGCGGCCAGGGCCTGGGCCGGCGTCACCGGGCCCTCGAGGTCGCGCGCCAACAGGAACGCGATCTCGGGCTCGACGCGCGGGTGGATGTGGCGGGCCCGCGAGAGGGTGCCGCCGTCGTCGAGGATCATCGACTTCGTCAGGTGGCCGTAGATGGGCACGTCGACCTTCATCTGCTGCATCTTGGCCCGCGAGGTCAGGCCCATCTTCAGGCC
>JBKJNL010000352.1:0-2809 GCA_046593615.1 Myxococcota bacterium
GTCGTCGTCGAGCAGGTTCGTCTTCTGTGCCGGTCGCTGAAGATGCCCGGCCTCGGCAAACGGCTCGACGAGCTGGTGCGCCAAGCCGACGCCGAGTCGTGGTCGTGCATCGACATCCTCGACGACGCGCTGTCGACCGAGGTGGCATCGAGGGAGGCGTCGTCGGTGCGCCTGCGCATCCGCGACGCACGCTTCCCGGATGTGCTGACGCTCGACACCTTCGACTTCGCGCTCGCCCACGGCGTCGACCAGAAGCAGGTAATGCAGCTCGCGCGCGGCGACTTCGTCGACGAGAAGCAGAACATCGTTCTCCTTGGCCCCGTGGGCACCGGCAAGACGCACCTGGCGACGGCGCTGGGCGTCGAGATGGCGCGTCGTCGACACCGGGTCGCCTGGTTTCGCGCCAACGACCTCGTCAGAACGCTCATCGAGGCCAAGAACAGCCGCGAGCTGGGGCGGCTCCATCGGCGCCTGTCGCGCTCCAAGGTGCTGGTGCTCGATGAGCTCGGCTTCGTCCCCTTCGATCGCGAAGGTGGCGAGCTGCTGTTCAACCTGTTGTCGTCGAGACACCGGGTATCGTCGACGATCATCACGTCGAACCTGGCCTTCTCCGAGTGGCCCAAGGTCTTCGGCGGCGACGAGAAGCTGACGGCGGCTGTGCTCGACCGTCTCGCTGAGAATGCAGTCGTCCTCGTCACCAAGGGCGCCAGCTACCGGGTCCGCCGACGCGAGCGCGCAGGTGCTGTGCCGGCCTGAGCACCGTCGGGTTCCACGCCCACCGCCGAGTGGACGCCAGTCCTCCGGCTCGGGCTCCGTCGGCCTCCACGGTGGCTCGTCTACTCGCCTTTGCCGGTAACGCCCCACCCGATGAGCTTGCGGTAGAGGGTCTTCGGGTCGATGCCGAGCACTTCGGAGGTGCGGCGCCGGTTGCCGCCCATCGCGCGCAACACGCCGAGCGCGTGACGCCGCTCGACCTCCTCGAGAGGACGGCGGCCCTCCTCGGCCGAGCGACGGCTGTCAACGACGGCGCGCTGCACGGCGTCCACGAAGGCCACTGCCTCGATGGGCTTGGTGACGAAATCAAACGCCCCAGCGCGGAGGGCCTGGACAGCGGTCTCCAGGCTGCCGAAGCCGGTCATGACGATGACCGGCACGGCGGGGAAGCGGGCGACGATGTCCTGGCACACGGCGTTGCCGTCGAGCTTCGGCATGCGCAGGTCGGTGATGACCACGCTGGCACCCACAGTCTCGACCTGCCGCCCGATGTCCATTGCCAGATCGGCCAGTATCGCGGTGAGCCCATGGGGTGCCAGCATGTCGACGACGAGGTCACCCATGGCGGTGTCGTCCTCGACGACCAGCACCCTGCCGCGGATGACGGCGGCGGTGGGGGAAACGGGCGTGGTGGTGTCGCTCAAGAGATCTCCGGCCAGAGAATGCGGAACAAAGCGCCCCGACGCGGGCGCGGTGACGTGTCGCCTCCATCTATCCGACGGAGAGCTCCACCTAGCCGGCCTTGCTCTTGCGGTAGAGCGTCGATGCGTCGATGCCGAGGATCTCGGCGGCCCTGGTCTTGTTGCCAGAAACCTTGTCGAGGACAAAGGCGATGTAGTCGGCTTCGAGGTCCTTCAACGTGGGCAGCGTCTGCTTCGCCGTTGCCAGCGGCGTCGTCGTCATCGTCGCCGTCAAATGCGGCGCGACGTCGTCGACGTCGATGGCGGCGCTGGTGCCGAGGATGACGAGACGTTCGAGCAGGTTCTTCAGCTCGCGCACGTTGCCCGGCCAGTCTGACGCAGACAGAGCCGACAGCGCCGCCGGCGTCAGCTTCGTCGCAGTCGCCGTCGGATTCCGCGCCTTTGCGTTCTCGACGAAGCGCGTGGCCAGGAGCGCGATGTCCTCGCGTCGCTCGCGCAGAGGCGGCACGTCGACGCTGAGCACGCGCAGGCGAAAGAGCAGGTCGGTGCGAAAGGCACCAGATCGGGCGCGGGCCTCAAGGTCCTGATGGCTGGCAGCCACGAGGCGGACGTCAACGACGCGAGCGCCGTCGGCGCCCACTGCCCTGACGACGCCGTCTTCCAGCACGCGCAGGAGCTTGGCTTGCAGGGGCAGCGGCATGTCGCCGATCTCGTCGAGGAACAGGGTGCCGCCGTCGGCCTCGACGAAGAGTCCCTTGCGAGCGGTGGTGGCGCCGGTGAAGGCCCCTCTGGCGTGTCCGAAGAGCTCGCTCTCCAGCAGCTGCTCGGGAAGCGCCGTGCAGTTCACGGGGACAAAGGCCTTGTGTTGGCGCGGTCCGTCGACGTGGAGGGCGCGGGCGACCAGCTCTTTGCCGACGCCGGACTCGCCACGGATCAACACCGGCGCCGAAGCCTGCGCCGCCCGGGACAGCAGCTGCTTCAACGCGATCGTCTTGGGCGACGTTCCGATGATGCGAGCCGCGCCGGCGCGCTCATCGGCGAGCGTGCGCAGGCGATCGTTGTCTTTGACGACGGCGCGCAGGGCGAGCGCGCGCTCGACGTAGACGATCATCTCATCGAGCTTGAAGGGCTTCTGCAGGTAGTGGAACGCGCCGCGCCTCACGGCTTCGATGGCGGTCTCAACAGCACCAAAGGCCGTCATCAAAATCACCGCCGTCGCCGGATCGTACGCGAGCAACCCGTCGAGCAAATCGAGACCATCGAAGTTCTCCATGCGGAGGTCGGTGACGACGACATCGACGGCGTTCCTGGTCGCCAGCTGCAGCGCCGTTTTCCCATCGGTGGCCGTCAACACCCGGTGACCGCGGTCGGCAAAGGCCTCTTTCAAGAGCTCG
>JBKJNL010000696.1:0-3116 GCA_046593615.1 Myxococcota bacterium
GGGCGCCTTCATCGACGTCGATCACGTGAAGCGGGCGGTGGAGGCCGTGCGCCCCTTCGCGCCCGACCTCGTCGTGCTCACGGGCGACATCGCCGACGACTACGCGCTGCTGCCCGCAGCGCTGTCGGCCATCCGATCGCTCGACGCGCCGCTCGGGCGGTTCGCGTGCATTGGCAACCACGAGATCTACCGCGGCCGCGAAAAAGCCCAGGCGATCTACCGCGAGGCCGGCGTCGGCTTCTTGTGCGACGACGGTGTCGTCCTCGAGAAAGACGGCGGGCGCCTGTGGCTGTGCGGCGCCGACGACCCCGCCCGCGGTCTCGACGGGCCGGATTGGTTCCTCGAAAAAACCGTGGCCCGCGCGGTCGCCGACTGCCCCGACGACGTCACCTGCAAGGTGCTCTTGAGCCACCGGCCGCGCGGCTTCGTTGCCGCCCAGAAGCACGGCGTGACGTTGACGTTGTCGGGCCACACCCACGGCGCGCAGATGGGCGCCTTTGGTCGTTCGCTCCTCGAGCCGCTGTGGCCCGAGAGCTTCCTGCTCGGCCACTACCGCCACCAACCCGAAGTCCTCGAGGCAGGCAACGACGACGTCGACCGGGTCAGCCACCTCTACACGTCGGCGGGCCTCGGCCACTGGATGCCGTTTCGCCTGAACTGCCCCTGCGAAGCCGTGCTCGTGACGTTGCGCGCCACCGCGCGCCGGCTCGCCTGACGTCGCCTGACGTCGCCTGACCGTCGCCTGACCGCGGCCTGAGCGATCCGCCAGCGGGGGGAAAGACGCCGGCGTCGGCGGGGGCTACGGTCCCGCCATGCGCGCCCTCCTGGCCTTTTCCGTCTGCTTCGTCGTCGGCTGCCCCGTGCCGCCACCGGGCGATGTCACGCGCGAAGGCGAGGGCGAGACCGCCGAAGGTGAAGGCGAAGGCGCGACCGAAGGTGAAGGCGAGACGTTCACGCCGAGCTGCCTGCCCGACGACAACACCGGCTTCCCCCTGCCCCGCGACGACCGCACCGATCCCGTGGGCTCGTCGTCGACGTTCGAGATCGGCGCCTGGAACCTCGCCCACTTCGGCAACCCCGACGAGAGCGGCCCGCGCCAGACCGAGCTCGCCGCCGACATCATCACCTCGCTGGCCCTCGACCTCATCGCCGTCGAAGAGATCGAGAGCGAGACCGAATTCAACGAGCTCTTGAAGCGCCTGCCCGAGCACGAAGGCGTGCTCGGCCCGTCGACCGGCAACGACGAGGGCTTCGACCAACGCACCGGCTTCATCTACCGCTGCGGCCGCTTGAGCCCCGGCCCGTCGATCTCGCTGTTCAGCGGCAACTTCAATTTCCCACGCGCGCCGTTGCAGGTGCAGTTCCACTACGACGACGGCGCCACCGCTTTTGACTTCATCGCCATCGTCGTCCACCTCAAAGCGTTCTCCGACCCCGAGTCCGACGAGCGCCGGCGGCAGGCCTTTGTGCTGCTGCAGAATTACGTCGACAGCGTCGTCAACAGCGGCAACGCCCCCGATGAGGTCGTCGTGCTCGGTGACTTCAACGAGCGCCTCGACAACACCGCGGGCCAGCGGAACTGGGCGCCGTTCCTCGACACGAGCAAGTACGTCGTGCGCACGCAGCCGCTCTCGGATCGCGGCGAGAGCAGCTTCATCTCGAACAGCAACGCCATCCTCGACCACATCGTCACGACCCGCGGCTTCGACGACGAGGTCGGCGCCGGCACCATCGTCATTCCCCGTGTCGATGACGACGTGCCGAACTACCGCGACGATGTCAGCGACCACCGGCCGGTCGCCCTCGTGCTGCGCGGCTTCTGAGACCCCGATGGGGCCGGCCTCGCGCTCCAAGCGACTCCAACGACAGCAGCGACAACGACCGCCACAACGAAGCAGCCCACGGCTTCGTCGACGACGAAATCGTGGGCTGCTGGGTTGCTGAAGCGGGCTCGCACCCGCCGACGCCTACTTGTTGAGCTTCTGCTTGGCTTCGCCCTTGAGCTCCTTGGCTTTGCCTTCGGCCTGCATCTGCTCGTTGCCGATGGCCGCGCCGACGCGGTTCTTCACGGCGCCAACGACCTCGTCGATTTTGCCTTCGGTGCGAGCCGCGGCCTTTGCGGCCTCTTGACGGGCCTCGCCCTTCAGCTCCTGGGCCTTGCCCTCGGCCTCCATCTGCTCGTTGCCGATGACCTTGCCGACGGCGCCCTTGATCTTGCCGCCAAGTTCTTCGGCCTTGCCTTCGCTGCGCTGCTTGTTGGTTCCCATGACATGCCTCCGGTGCGTGGTTTCTCGACTCCTCGCAAGCTGTGTGCCCGGTTCGCACTTTCGCCCTTCCGCACCCGGCCGCGGCAACAGCCCGTTGGCTGCCGGTGGCGACGCAGCAAAGACGCCTCACTGTGCGAGCGCCGATCCCAAGGCGTCCGGGCGCCGTAGGAGCGTGGGGATCCGCCGCGCGCCGCGGGAGTATTCAGCCGCTTCAGTTGTTTCTGAAGCATCAAGAAGGCATGGTGGCACTGAAATGTCCGGGGTCGCTCCACCCAAAACGTCGCGCCTGTCGGGCTTCTACAAGCTCGGCGTCGAAGAGCGTCGCGTCCTGTTGCACCTCGACGCCCAGCAAGAGCAGGCGTTCGATGTCGGCGGCGGCCTGCAGGTCGCCGTGGCCGACCACATGATTGAAAACGTCGTCGGCGTCCTCGGGCTGCCCCTCGGCGTGGCGCTCAACTTCATCGTCGATGGCGTCCCGGTCGTCGTGCCGATGGCCGTCGAAGAGCCCTCGATCGTCGCCGCCTGCTCACACATCGCCCGGCTCGCCGCCGACGGCGGCGGCTTCACGACGTCGGCCGACGAGCCCATCACCGTGGGCCAGGTGCAGCTGCTGGCCATCTCCGACCTCGACCGCGCCCAGGTGGCCATTGCCGCGGCCAAGACCGAGCTCATCGCGGCCGGCAACGCGCTGTGCCCCGGCCTCACCGAGCGCGGCAGCGGATGTCGACGACGCCGCCGCCGCGCTCGGTGAGGCCGGGGCAGAGCGCGTTGCCGGCCGCGATGAGCTCGGTCTTGGCCGCGGCAATGGCCACCTGGGCGCGGTCGAGGTCGGAGATGGCCAGCAGCTGC
>JBKJNL010000857.1:0-4067 GCA_046593615.1 Myxococcota bacterium
TTGATCGAAGGCGGCGCCGCCCGCATCGAGCTGTTCGCGCCCTTTGAAGACGAGCTGCCCGGCGCAGCGTTCACCTCGACGGTCATCGCCGGCGTCGTCGTCGACGAAGTGCCGCAAGAAGCCCGCGCCGACGTCGGCTTCGTCGTCTCTGGCACCGGCGCCCCGGCGCTGCGCGCCTATGCGACGCCCGACCGCGTCACCGCCGGCGGCGACCAGCCCATCACCCTCGTCGTCGACGGCCTGCGTCTCGTGTTTCCGGGCGCCGAGCACGAGGCCACGCTCGATGTCAGCGGCAACGTTGGTGGCGCAGCAATCGCCCTGCCCGCCACGCTGGCGCTGTCGTCCGACGACGGCGTCAGCTTCCACGGTGAGCTGACCATCTCAGCACCCGCCACCGCCGGCGAGGTCGTCGTCACCGTCGGCGTCGGCGGGGTGCAGAGCACGGTCACGCTGCGCTTCGTCGCCGCCGGTGCGCCGGCCTTTGACCTGACCGGCACCTTTGCCCAGGTCACCTACGGCACCGTCGAGATCGACGACTTCTTTTTGCTGGCCCAGGCCCCGCAGTGCGTCGTCGCGCCGGCCTTGAGCCTCGTCAGCGTCGTGCAGACCGACCGCCACCTCGAGGTCACCTCGCTGGCCTGTCAGATCCAGATGCCCGGCGTCGACCTGGTCGGCATGGGACGCATCACCCCGACGGTCACGCCGGCGTTCGTCGACGCCGCCAACGCCGCGCCGCAAGACCCGCTGGTCTTCGACCTCGACGACGTCGCCACCGGCGCCGCCTGGGCCCCGCCGGCGAGCGCGCTCGATCCGTTGATTGTCGGGGTCACGCTCGCAAACGACGACGACGCCCTGCCCACCGACGGCGCCGACAGCCGCGTGGTCGACGCCGACAACGACGGCCGTCCGGGCGTCACCATCTACACAGGCAGCGACCCGCAAGAGATGGCCTACCGCACGCGCAGCCTGTCGATGACCGGCACCATCGAGAGCTCCAACGTCGTCCGCGGCGACGTCACGAGCGTCACCGAGAGCGTCATCTTCAACTCCAGCTTCGGCGGCATCGGCCCGAAGATCACCGACCAGCCGTCGCCGTTTCGCATGGTGCGCGTCGACGGCGACAACGGCGCCGACGACATCGCCGGCCGAGACGGCGACCCGTCGTCGATCTCCTGCGCGGATGTGACCGCCTATGCCTCGGAGCTCGCGCTCCAGGCGCCCGCCCCCAACGCCCGCACCGCCTGCCAGTGAGCCAAATGATGAACCTGCTGAACCACCACAGTGTCGTCGTCGCCGTCTCCGCGACCGTGCTCTCGCTGGCCGGGGCTCTCCCGGGCGGATGCACGAACCAGGTCGTTCAGGCCGCGGGGCCGGGCGGGCCGGTGGCGGTGCTCGTCTGTCTGGATCGCGTCGAGCCCGGCGTTGCCTTTGACGTCGACGGCAGCGGCAGCCACGACGTCGACGGCGCCCTGGCCTCGACCCTCTTGAGCCTGCCGGGGCAAGAGGTCAGCGCGCTGTCGGGATCGTTCACGGTCGCCGCCGCCGGCATCGCCACCGCCCGCCTCGTCGTCGTCGACGAAGATGGCCTCGCCGCCGAAGCCCGCTGCCGCATCCAGGTCGGCGACGTCGCAGACGCGGTGTTGCCCGAGGCTCCAGAGGAACCCGTGGAACCCGTGGAACCCGGCGACGAAGCCCCCGTCGAAGAGCCCCGCGTGCCGGGCGCACCCGTCGACCTCACCGGCACCTTTGCCCTCGTGGCCTTTGACGCGCCGGTGCTCTCGGGCTCGCTGGCGATGTCGCCGGCCCGCCAGTGCGCCACTGCGCCGACGGTGTCGCTCGTGCGCCTCGTGCAGACCGGGCGCCACGTGTCGATGACGGCGACGACGTGCTCTCTGACGATGCCGACGGTCAACATGATGCTCGTCGGCGCCCAGCGCACGACGGCGCCCGACTCGTTCGTCGACGCCCTGCCGGCATTGACTGCCGAATTCGATCTGGCCCATGGCGAGGTCGGCGACCGCTTCGCTCCCTTGCCCACCGGCGGCGCGCAGGTCGTCGGCGCGGTCGTCACCGTCGACGACGCCCTGCCCACCGACCCCGCCGACGCCCGCGCCACCGACGACGACGCCGACGGCGCGATGGGGGTGCGCATCGCCTCGAGCGCCGGCGATCAGCAGATCGCCTGGCGGCGCTTCGTCGACGGCTTCGACGGCGTCATCGCCTCGGGCGACGTCATCGACGGCAGCGTGCCCGGCTCGTACCAGGCGACGGCCGAGTCGACGCTGCTGAGCTTCAGCCTCTTTGACTTCCTCGTGCCCGGCGGCGCCGGCCTGCCGTCGACGTTCCAGATGACGCGCACCACCGACCAGAGCTGCGCCGAGGTCCGCGCCCATCTCGAGGCGATCATCGCCGCCGCTGTGCCGCCTGCGTTGCCGGCCGATTGCCCGGCGTTCTGAACGGTGGTGACCGCGCGATGATCAGCGCGGCATCTCCGGCGAGGTCGGCGGCGAGATCGGCATCGGCGTCTCGGTCGTCGACTTCGTGCGCGCGGCGTTTTCGTCGTCGACGATGACGAATTCGACGCGGCGGTTCTGCTCTTTGCCGTCTTTGGTGGTGTTGTCGCCGACGGGCTGGGTCTCGCCAAAGCCGACGGCCTTGAGGCGGCTCTCGTCGAGGCCCTTGCCGATCAGGTAGGCCTTGACGCTCTCGGCGCGCTCTTGCGAGAGCGCGAGGTTCTTGTCGTCGGCGCCGTCGGCGTCGGTGTGGCCTTCGACGCGCACATGGCGAATCTCACGGTGGCGCTTCACGATGGTCGCCACCTGATCGAGCAGCGGAAAGCTCATGGGCTTGATCGTGCCCTTGCCGGTGTCGAAGAAGACCTTGTCGAGGATGACGATCTTCTCCTTGGTGAGCGTCACGAGCACCTTGCCCTGGTCGGCGCAGCCGTCGTCGTCGTCGACGTTGTTGACGGTCTCGGCCTCTTGCGGGCACTTGTCCTGGTCGTCGGTGAAGCCGTCGCCGTCGCTGTCGGGGCAGCCGCCATAGGGCTGCGCCGGACCGGCCAGTGTCGGGCACTGGTCGTCTTTGTCGGTGAGGCCGTCGCCGTCTTGATCGGGGCAACCCCCGAGCGCGGCCACACCCTTGACGTCGACGCAGGCGTCGTCTTTGTCGAGGACGCCGTCGCCATCGCCGTCGGGCCAGGGGCAGCCGCCGTTTTCTTTCGGGCCGGCGATGTCTTTGCAGCGGTCCGAAACGTCTTCGACGCCGTCTTTGTCGTTGTCGAGGTCGGGGCAGCCGTCGCTGTCTGCAAAGCCGTCGGTGTCTTCGGCTTCGTTGGGGCAGGTGTCGGCGGCGTCGGCGACGTCGTCTTTGTCGTTGTCGAGGTCGGGGCAGCCGTCGTCGTCTTCGAAGCCGTCTTTGTCTTCGGCGACATCGCGGCAGGCGTCGCTGCGATCGACGATGTCGTCGTCGTCGTGGTCGATGTCGGCGGGGGGGCCCATGCGCAGGCCGGCGAACAGCCGCAGGTCGGGGGTGCCGAAGCCGTTGATGAGGCCGGTGCCGGCGCCGCCAAAGGCCTGCACGACGATGGAGTCGCCGGCGCCGCGGTCCGCGGGAAAGCTGACAACGTCGTATTTGACGCCGCACTTGACCTCGAGCGGGCTCTCTTCGTAGCTGCGGAACGGCTCGAACGCGAAGGTGGCGCCTGAGATGGTGGCGTCGACCTCGAGGGGCAGCGCGACGATGTCGTGGAAGCGGTAGCCGACGCCGGCCCGGTAGAGGATCTCGTCGCCGACGTTGACGCCGAGGATCACGCGGCGCTCGGGGCGGTAGCGATAGCCGACGTTGATGGCGGTGCGGAACCCTCCGTCAAACGCGCGCGACAGAGCGATCTCGGGCACGGCGGTCGGCTGTGATTCACCGACGTAGCCCGCGCCAGAAGGCAGGCCGGTCGGCAGCGTAAAGGCCGGGATGATGGCCAGGTCGATGAGCTGCTCGCTCGAGCGCAGCAGGCGGATTTTCGGGGCCACGCGCATGTCGCCGATGCCGACCGCCGACAACGAACCGGC
>JBKJNL010000984.1:0-4780 GCA_046593615.1 Myxococcota bacterium
GGTCCAAGCGCCGAGAGGCGACGGCGGTGGGTGAGGCCCGACAGGGGGTTGACCTGGTCCATGAACTGCGAGAGCTGGGAGGTTCCGAAGAACTCCTTGATCGCAGCGACGACCGGACGGATGTTGATGAGCGTCTGCGGCGTGATCGCCTCGACGTCCTGGGTGGTCATGCGCTCACGCACCACGCGCTCCATGCGGCTGAGACCGATGCGAACCTGGTTCTGGATCAGCTCGCCGACCGAGCGGATGCGACGGTTGGCGAAGTGGTCCTGGTCGTCGAGACGGTAACCGGGCTCTTGCTTGACGAGGTGCAACATGTAGGTGATCGACGCGAGCACTTCGCACCGGCTGAGCACGTTCTGGTTCTCGTCGGGGAAATCGAGCAGCGGCTCACCTTCGGAGTTGACCGCACCGTCGAGGCCGAACAACGCGCCGAGACCGGCGACCTCGTCGCCGAGCTTGCGGTTGAGCTTATAGCGACCCACGCGGCTCAGGTCGTAGCGGCGGCTCTCGAAGAACGCATTGCGGAAGTAGGCCTTGGCTGACTCGACCGTGGGCGGTTCGCCCGGGCGAGCGCGCTTGTAGATCTCGACAAGCGCTTCTTCCTGGGTGGGGGCGATGTCGCGCTCCTTGTCCCACTGGCCTTCGAGGAAGTCGAAGTGGGTGACGAAGCGATCGAGGAAGCCGGGTGCGTTCTCCTCGTCGTAACCGAGCGCACGCAACATCGTGAAGATGCCGAGGCGGCGCTTGCGGGCAACACGCGTGCCAGCGGTGACGTCCTTGCCGGGCTTGTGCTCGACGTCGAACTCCATCCACTCGCCGCGGTACGGGTGGATCGTGCCCTTGACCAGCTGATGCTTGGTCAGGTTACGGAGGCGGAAGCGCTCGCCGGGCTCGAAGATGACGCCGGGGCTACGCACGAGCTGCGACACGACGACGCGCTCGGTGCCGTTCACGATGAACGTGCCGTGCTCGGTCATGAGCGGGATTTCGCCAAAGAAGACCTCGGTCTCCTTGACGTCGCGGATGGACTGGGTGCCGGAGACCTCGTCCTTGTCCCAGACCACGAGGCGGATGGTGACCACCATCGGCGCGGCGTAGGTCATGCCGCGCGAGCGGCATTCGTCGGTGTCGTACTTGGGCTTCTGCAGCGTGTACGAGACGAACTCGAGGCTGGCGACCTCGTTGTAATCCCGGATCGGGAAGACGGAATTGAACACGGCCTGCAAGCCAAGGTTTTCACGGCGATCGGGATCGGTCGTGAGCTGCAGGAATTTTTCGTAACTCTTTCGCTGGATGTCGATGAGGTTCGGGATCGGGACGAGGGAGCGAATCTTCGCGAAGTTCTTTCGGAGGGAGAAGTTCTGCTGGATCGCGGTGGGCATCGACAGTCCTCGACGACAAAGTGGGCCGGGCCGAAGGAGCCGTTGGAACAACGGTCGGCGCGACGACAAAACCCCGGATGATCCGCTGCGATCAGTGTCCGGCCGGGGTCTGTGGCACGGGATTTGGTAAGAGCTGCTCGCGGCTTAAGGGATCACAATCGGGGTGTCAAGCACGCCTGAACGGCTGCAAAATCAAGGACTTCTCGGTGTGCCGCAGCGCGTCCTGATGAGCCGGCACGTCGTGAGCACCGGCGAGCCTGCCACCGTCGGTCTGACGCCCACGCCCGCGCGCTGCATTGATTGCCCGTTGATCACGTCCGCGATCAACACACACAAACAACAACGCCAGCGGAGCGCTGGCGTGTCGAGCAGCGATCAGGGCACTGCTGCTACTTCGCGACCGAACCGTCCTTGTTGAGAAAGACGACCTGGCCGAGGTTTTTATCCTTGAGGCCCTCTTCGATGGCCTTGCGGTCGCCGACGAGGACGACGACGAAGTCTTCTTTGACGATGGCCCGCTGGGCGGCTTTCAGGGCCTGCTCAGACGTCACGGCATTCACGGCGGTGACCTGCTTCTCGTAGTGGTCGAGCGGCAGGCCCATCGCGAAGAGCTCGGTGGCGACGTCGACCTGCAGGGGCGGCAGGTTGAAGAGGCCGGGGATCGACTTCACGAAGTTCTGCTTGCTGAGGCCGAGCTCTTCGTCGGTGACGCCGCCGGTCTTCAGCGTGTCAAGCTGGTCGAAGATCTCTTTGACGGCGTCGCCGGTGTTGACGGTCTGCACGTCGGCGCCAAGGAGGAACGGGCCGGGCCCGATGCGCGTGTCGATCGACGAAAACGCGCCGTAGGTCCACTGCTTCTCTTCGCGCAGCTTGAGGTTGAGGCGCGAGCTAAACATGCCACCGAGCACCTGGTTCATCACCGTCATGGCGGCTTCGTCGGGGTCGTTCACGGCGAGCAGCGCGCGAGCGAAGCGAATCTGCGTCTGCGGCGCGCCGGGGAAGTCGATGACGAACAGCTTGTTCGCCGTCTTTGGCTTCGGCGCCGACGGAGGCTTGGCCGCCTTGCCGCCGCCGCGCCACTTGCCGAAGTGCTTCTCACCGAGGGCCTTGGCTTCGTCGAGCGTCACGTCGCCGACGAGGACGAGCGCGGCGTTCTTGGGGCCCGCGTGATCGGACCAGAAGCGCTTGGCTGCGTTGACGCGGACCTTGTCGACGGTGGCCGCGGTGCCGTCGTAGGGATGACCGTAGGCGTGGTCGAAGCCGTAGACCTCGGCCACCAACACCTGAGACGAGAGCGTCGACGGGTCGCCCTCTTTGGCCTTGAGGGCGTCGATGTGCAGCTTCTTGACGCGATCGAAATCGCCCGACGCGAACGTCGGACGCTGCACGACCATCGCCAGCAGCTCGAGGCCCTTGTCGACGTTCTTCTTCAAGAACTGCGAGCGGACCGAGCCATATTCGCGCGAGCCCGACGATTCGACCTCGCTGCCGAGGTCGGCGAACGCGATGGCCAGGCCGGGCGCATTCAGCGACCCCGCACCCTCGTCGAGCAGGTCCCACGTGATGTCGGCGAGGCCGGCGTCTTTGCCGTCGAGGGCAGCGCCGGCGCGCACGACCACCGAGGTGTGGACCGTGGGCAGCGCGTGGTCCTCGACGAGGATGATCGTGAGCCCATTCTTCAGCTCGGCCTTTTGGAACACCGGCAGCTTCAGCTCCGGCGGCGGCGGCGACACGGGGCGCAGCGCGCGGAATTCTTCCTTGGGCGCCACGCGCGCCTCGTCGCTGCGCTGAGAGTCTTTGGACGTGCCACAGGCGCCGCCGACGACGAGAGGAGCCAACAGCGTGAGAGGGCGCAGGTGCCGCGCAAAGATGTTCACTTGGTCTCCTTGACAGCGCCGCCAGCAGCAGGAGAGCCCGCAGCAGGCGCGACGCCAGCAGCGGGGGCGGCGCCCGCAGCAGGAGCGGCCGCATCGGCTGCGGGCGGAGCAACCGAAGCCGCCGGCGCGTCCTTCGGCTTCGGGCGGGCCACGAGGATTGCCCGCCGTTCTTTGGGCAGCCACGTCTTCAACGCAGCCATGACGCCGTCGGCGGTGACGGCGCGGTAGTCCTCGAGCTCTTTCTTGTAGGCGCCGGGGTCGCCGTCGAAGTGGTTGTGGTGCTGCAGCACATCGGCCCGGGCAAAACCCATTTCGAGCGAGAACACCAGCTCGGTCTCGATCTGGTTGACGGCGCGCGTGACCTCTTCGGGCTGCACCGGGACGTCGCTGAGATACTCGAGCTGTGACTGGATGGTGTTGAGGACGTCGTCGGGGTTGACACCGGGGCGGACGACGGCGCGGATGGTGAACACGCTGACGTTGGCCATCGACAGCTGCGAGACGGTGACCTCTTGGGCCTGCTCGGTCTGCACCATGAGCGCCTCTTGCAGCTTCGAAGCGATGCCCTGCCCGAGCACGCTCGCGAGGACATCAAGCTCTTTGTCGCCGGCCTGGTTGATGGCCGGCGTGAGCCAGGCGAGCTCGACGAGCGGAACCACGCCGACGGTTTCGTCGTGGTCGATGCGCACTTCTTTGGCCAGCGTCGGCGGCGTCACCGACTTCTTTGGCGGCTTCGGCCACTTCGGCAGCGTCTTGAAATACTTCTCGATCTGCACCTTTGCCGTCGCCGGGTCGAAGTCGCCGACGAGGCACAGCGTCGCGTTCGAGGGCGCGTAGTAGGAGTCGTAGAAGGCGGCGACCTGCTTCATGCTGGCCCGGTCGAGGTCGGCCATCGAGCCGATGACGACGCCGTAATAGGGGTGTTCGGCGGGAAACACCGCCTGCCACAGCTTCTCTTCGGCGAGTCCGTAGGGGATGGCTTCGGTGGACTGCCGCCGCTCGTTCTTCACGACGCCACGCTGCTCGTCGAGCTTGGCCTGCGTCATGGCCTCCATGAGGTAGCCCATGCGATCGGCCTCGAGCCACAGGCCGAGCTCGATCTCATTCTTCGGGAGCGTCTCGAAGTAGTTGGTGCGGTCGAAATCGGTGGTGCCATTGATGGGAGCAGCGCCGGCTTCTTCGAGCAACTTGAAGTGTGTGTCGCCTTCGACGTGGGCGCTTCCTTGAAACATCAAATGCTCAAAGAGATGGGCAAACCCCGTTTCGCCGCGCTGCTCCTGAAACGCGCCCACATGATACCAGACGTTGACAGTGACGTAGGGCTGCCGATGGTCCTCGTGAAGGATGACCTCGAGGCCGTTGTCGAGCGTGTACTTCTCGAACGCCAGCACGGGCACCGCCGACGGATCGGCCGGCGTGGTCGCGGGCGGCGTCGTTGCGGGCGGTGTCGTTGCAGACGGCGTCGTTGCAGGCGGCGTCGTCGCAGGCGGCGTCGACGCGGGCGGCGTGGCCGGCGGG
>JBKJNL010001040.1:0-2531 GCA_046593615.1 Myxococcota bacterium
GGCACCGGGAACGTGGCCTTGAGCAGGTCGGGGTCGGCCGACGGCGGCGACGACACGCGTTTGACGTCGACGAGGCCCCCACCGTCGTGGGTGAAGGTCCAGGGCGCGCCCTTGCCACCGGTGGCCGACAGCGGCGTGATCTCGAGGGTCTGCGTGGTCGGCGCCAACGGGAAGCCGTGGTCGCAGACGTCGACGCGGCCGATGCCGAACGCGCCGGCGTGGCGGGCGTCGACGAGGCTCTGCGCGCCGGTGACGGTGTCCTTGATCAGAAAAGCTTCGACGCCGGCGCTGCCCGCTTCGAGCTCATAGGCGATGCGCGACGTGACGTAGGTGCCGCAGCCCCGGCGCTCGCGCGACTCGGGCGACGCCAACCACAGCCCCGCCACCCGCGGCGTCGACGCCGACAGCGACGCCGCCGACGCCACACCCGGCGGACGCAGCGACGCGGTGACGACGTCGCGGGGGCTGGTGTCGCCGCTGCGCATGATGCCGAGCATCCCCGCACCAGTGCCCGTCGACGTGACGTGGACCAGACGCGACGGGCCGGCGGTGGCGTCGTCGACGCCGAATTCGACGATCTGGGTCGGCAGCGTCGTCGACACGATCTTGCCGGCTTCGTCTTTGGTGAAGCCGTCGATGTGCGCCGAGCCGTGCAGCCAGGCCGGCAACACCGTCGCGCCATCGAGCGTGATCGGCCCGCGGGTCAAGAAGCGCGACGACGCGCAGCCGCACAGCAGCGCCGTGTTCTTCGACTTCGGCCGGGCCTTTTCCGTCGTCGACGTCGTGGTCGTCGTCGCCTCGGTCGTGTCGTCGGCAGCGTCGTCGGCAGCGTTGTCGGCGGGCGCGTCGGGCGGTGTCTCAGGCACCGCGGCCACAGCGGGGCTCGGCGCCGGCATGACGACATCGGCGCGGGCCGTCGTCGTCACCAGCACGGCAAGCACGGCTGCGAGGCCAGGAATCAGGGCGCGCATGCGGGGCTCCAGACCAAGAGAACGGGCCCGCTCAGAGAGGTCCTCAGAGAGGTCCTCAGAGAGGAACGGCGGTGGCCGTGGCCAGCTTGCCGACGCCGTGGACGTCGACGCGGCAGGCACCGCCACAGCGAGGACAGAAGATCTGCGGCGCGTCGCCGATGATGAACGGCAGCGCCGTCTTGCAGCCCTGGTTGGGGCAAATGACGTCGACGACGAACTGCTTGCGCAGGCGCAGGAACACGCCGATGAGCGCCGCGATCGCTGCGGCAAAGGCAAAGGCGACGGCGCCAAAGATGGGCATGGCCAGGGCAAAGAATTGGTCTTCCATGCGCTTGGCCATGACCGCCTGGGCCGACGGCATCGGCCGGGTGACGACGGGGACGACGGCGTCGACGGGCTTCGGCTTTTTTCGGTACGCCGGCCAGCGCGAGGTCACGCCCTCGGCGTAGACCGACAGCAAGCCCTCTTCGCAGACCGTCGCGTCCCAGGTTTCGCCGAAGCCGATGCCGCTGCGAAAGGCCTCGTCGATCTCGGCGAGCAGGAACTCATCGGTGCCGTCGCAGTCGTACTGCCAGGCCGAGCCTGAAGGCGCAGGCCCGTTTGGAGAAGCGGCCACAGGCTCGCCAGCGGTGGCAAGGGCATCCGCGGAGCAGAGGCCTGCTACGAGGCTCACGACGAGAAAGGCGCGCATCGTCCACACTCTAGTGAGCACAGACACCCTCGCCAATGGCCAGGTTCCGCGCCCAGACGGCCCAGACGGCCCAGACGGTGCGGCGGCGTGCGCTGGACAACACTTCCTTGCTACCTCCCCCGCCATGAGCGCCGGCACATGACAGCGGATCTGGCCCCGACCGTTCCCAAAGGGCTCATCGGGCGAGGCATGCCGCGCCGCATCGGCCCGGTGCTGTCGCTCCTCGCCGGACGGCGCCTCGACGCCATCAGCGTGGCCCCCGACGACGTCGCCATGCTGCGCGACCTCGGCGAAAGAGGCGTCGTCGTCTACGTCCACCGCAGCCGCAATCCCGTGGAGCACCTGGCCCTGAGCCGGGTCGTCGACCGCGAAAAACTGCCCCGCGCCTTTTTCGTCGGCGGCCTCAACGTCCTCGCCATGCAGACCGTGCCCGTGGCCCTGTCGCGCGTGCGCCGCAGCCTGTTGAACCTGCGCCACGACGAAGAGCTGCTCGAGCGCTGCGTGCGCGCCGGCCTCGGTGCCGAGCTGTTCCTGCGGCGACCGCTGCACCTGCTGTCGGCGTCGACGACGCTGCGGGCCCGCTTTGTCGAAGTGCTGGTGCGCGTGCAGCGCGAGATGGCCCGGCCCATCTTTCTCGTGCCGGTGTTCCTCGCCTTGAAGCAGCGCCCCGGCCACTTCGAGCCCACCGCCGTCGACGCCATCCTCGGCTCCGTCGAAGAGCCGGGGCTCTTGCGGGCCATCGGCCGCCTCGCCGTGGCCGGCGACTACGCGCGGCTGGAGATGTCTGAGGCCATCAACCTGCAGACCTTCATCGACGAGGTCACCGAGCGCGCGGGCACGTCGGCTGACGGCGCTGACGGCGCTGACGG
>JBKJNL010001044.1:0-2962 GCA_046593615.1 Myxococcota bacterium
GCCGCTGCTCGCCTATGAAACCGCCGCCGCGCAGGCCGACGAAGCCGCCACCCGCGCCGACGCCGACCCGCGCGTCGCCCTCGACGACGCCCGCGCCGCCCACGCCGCCGCGGCCGATGAAGAAGCGGCCTGGGCCTCGTGGGGCTTGCCTCTGGTCGCCGTCGGCGGCGTCGCCGTCGCATTCGGCCTCGCCGGCGTCGTCGGCGGGCTCGTCTGGGGGGCTGCCGAATGAAGCGCGCCAACGAAAACGCCAACGCCATCGTCGTCATCGCCCTCGCCAGCGTCGCCAGCGTCGCCACCGCGCTGTTGGCTGCGGCCTGCTTGCGGCCCTTGAATCCCTTTGGCCAGCCGTGCGCCGCGGTGGCCGACTGTCCCGCCGGCTCAGCCTGCTTCGAGGGCGCCTGCGTCGACGAGAGCTTCGGCCTGCTCGCACGACCCGACGCCGGCTTCGACGACGGCGGCGTGCCGATCGACCCCGACGACGGTGGCTTCGACGACGGCGGCGTGCCGATCGACCCCGACGACGGCGGCTTCGATGACGGCGGCACCCCGATCGACCCCGACGACGCCGGGCCCCCTGACGCGGGGCCAGCCCCGCCGCGGTGCGGCGACGACGTCCTCGACAATGGCGAGGCCTGCGACTACGGCGCGCGCACGGGTCAACCCGGCGTTGCCTGCGCGAGCGACTGCGGCCGCCTCGACTTCGCGACGCCACGACGCATCAGCGTCCCCGCCGACGGCACGGCTCCCGACGGCGACTCGACGGAGCCCGCCATCAGCGCCGACGGCCGCTTCGTCGCGTTCGTCTCTGTGGCGCGCAACCTGACGACGCCGCTGCTCCAGAACCAGGTCGGCATCATCCACATCCACGATCTGCGCACCGGCAAGACCCAGCGCATCGTCGGCGCCAGCGGCGGCAACGTCGACGGCTTCTCAACGTCGCCGGCCATCTCCGGCGACGGTGGGCGGGTGGTGTTCACGTCGTCGGCGTCGAACCTCGTGTTTCCCGATGGAAACCAGGTGCGCGACGTCTATTTCTTTGACCGCATCGGCCGGTCGTTGCGGATCCTCTCGCGCGCTGCCGGCGGTGGTGACGCCAACGCCGAGTCCAACGCGGCGTCGATCTCGGCCGACGGCTCGACGGCGGCTTTCACGTCGGGGGCCACGAACCTGACGACGCCAGGGGGCGGCAACGTCGAGCCCCAGGTGTTCACGCGCGACCTCGACAGCGCCGATGCGTTCACGGTGCGGCGCTCCACCGACAGCAGCGGCGTCGTGGGCAACAACGTCTCCGGCAACCCGGCGCTGAGCAGCAACGGCACGGTGCTCGTCTTTGAGAGCGCGGCCACCAACCTCGTCGAAGACCCTGACGAGAACCTCAGCCTCGACATCTTTCGCGTCGTGCAGGGCACCACGACCCGCATCAGCCAGGACACCGCCGGCCAGGAGGGCAACAGCCAATCCATCGGCGCCGCCATCTCCGGCGACGGCACGGTCATCGCATTTTCGACGCTGGCCAGCGTGTTGACGCAGACGAGCGTCGAGCAGGTCGTCGCCGCACGAAACGGCAACGTCGACGTCGTCAGCCGCGGCGTCGACGGCGAACGCGCCAACGCCGCCGCCCACTCCGCCGACGTCTCGAGCGACGGGCGCTTCGTGGTCTTTGTCAGCGCCGCGACCAACCTCGGACCCACCCCACCGGCGGGCTTCACGCACATCTTTTTGCGCGATCTGGTGGACCCGCCGTCGGCGCCGGCCCGGCTCGTCGCCGGCGGCACCGGTGATTCGGCGTCACCGTCGATGGCCTCGGGGCCCGGCCTGGTTGCTTTCCAATCGGCGGCACTGCTGGCGAATGGCGAGAACGACAGCCGCGTCGACGTCTACGTCGTGCGGATGCCGGCCCCGTGAGGGGTCGGTCAGGTGGCGGCATCCCCCCGTGATCCGATGTGAGCCGGTGCGACTCCGTTGATTCTCTCGTCAATGCGTTCCTTCCTCGCCGCCGCCGCCCTCTTGATCCTGGCCCTGCCCGCCGTCGCCGCCGACGTCTGGACCGAGCCGCACCGCGGCGTCCGCTACCTGCACCGCTCGACAGCGGCGCCCAAAGAGATCCACGCGCTGGTCATCGACCTGAGCCGGCCCGAGATCAAAATCCGCACGACCCGCGAGAGTGAGAAGGGCACGACGACCTCGGCGTTTGCCGACGCGGTCGGCGCGGTCGCCGCGGTCAACGCCGGCTTCTTTGCCACCGACGGCACCTTCGACCCCAGCGGCATCGCCGTCGGCGCCGGCGTGAAGTGGTCCAACGACGTCGCCGACCACTTCGTCTTTGGCTGCACCGCCGCCAAGGACTGCCACAACGAGATCATCCGCGGCGGCGTCGAAAACGGCGCGGGCCTGCAGAGCGCCGTCGCCGGCAACCGTTTGTTGGTGAAGCCGGGCTTCGTGTTCTCCGCCGCCGACGACAACGCCTGCGGTGAGTTCTGCACCACGCTGCACCCGCGCACGGCGCTGGGCCTGTCGGCCGACCGGCAGACGCTCATCCTCGTCGTCGTCGAGGGCCGCCAGACGCCCATCGTCGGCATGAAGCTCTCCACGTTGGCGGCGCTGATGGTTGAGCTCGGAGCGGCCACGGCCTTGAACCTCGACGGCGGCGGCAGCTCGGCCATGAGCGTCGGTGGTGACCTCGTCTCCGGCCGCCCCGACAACGAGCCCGCCGAGCGCCGCGTCGGCAACCACATCGCCATCCTCTTTGACGAGGGCGCCGCCACCACCGGCGAGCTCAAGGGCTTCGTGCGCCGCGGCGCCATCGACGCTGTCGACGCCGGCATCGACAACGCACGCGTCGAGCTGTCGTCCGGCCAGGTGGCCCGCGGCGGTGACGTCGACGGTGACATCGCCGGGCGCGACCTCGGCAAAGCGGTACAGGCCGTCGGCGTTGGTGCGGGCCACCTGGCCGGTCGAC
>JBKJNL010000167.1:0-10192 GCA_046593615.1 Myxococcota bacterium
GTCGTCGTCATCGGCTCCGCCAGAATCCTTCTTGCCATCGATCCCCGGGACCAACAGCGGCACGCGCGACGTGCTGCGCCGCGTGGGCGAAGAGTCTGAAGGCCTCGCGCTCGGCGACCTCAAGCGACGGCTGGAGTTCGAGGCCATCGCCAACGCCATCCGCCAGACCGGCGGCAACGTCACGCGCGCCGCCGCGCTGTTGAAGATGAAGCGCCCCCGGCTGTCGCAGATCATCAACGGCAACCCCGAGCTCAAGGCGATCAAAGAAGCCCTGCGCGGGGCCGACGACGACGACACCTGATCACGACCGTTGACGACGTCGACGTGGTCTGCGACCTCGATCGTCCATGGCTCCCCGCAAGACCAAGGTCATCTTCGTCACGGGAGGCGTGGTCAGCTCGCTCGGCAAGGGCATCACGGCCTCCTCTCTCGGCGCGCTCCTCGAAAATCGGGGGCTCGACATCACCATCCTCAAGCTCGACCCGTATCTGAACGTCGATCCGGGGACGATGTCGCCGTTTCAACACGGCGAGGTCTTTGTCACCGACGACGGCGCCGAGACCGACCTCGACCTCGGGCACTACGAGCGCTTCACGCAGGCGACGCTGTCGCGGCTGAACTCGGTGTCGGCGGGGCAGATCTACGCCCGCGTGCTCGATAAAGAACGACGCGGTGACTACCTCGGAAAAACCGTACAGGTGATTCCCCATGTCACGAACGAGATCAAAGAGGCCATCCGGGCCTGCGCCCAGGGCCACGACCTGATCATCGTCGAGGTCGGCGGCACCGTCGGCGACATCGAGTCGCTGCCCTTCCTCGAGACTGTCCGGCAAATGAAGGCCGAAGACGGCAACGAAAACTGCATTGTCATCCACTGCGCCTGGGTGCCCTTCATCAAGAGCGCCGACGAGCTCAAGACGAAGCCGGCCCAGCACTCCGTCAAGCAGCTGCTCTCGATCGGCATCCAGCCCGACATCATGGTGCTGCGCGCCGAGATGCCGCTGCCCGCCGAGGTGAAAGAGAAGGTCTCGCTCTTCTGCAACGTGAGCAAAGACGCCGTCGTCAGCTGCCCCGACCTCGACACCATCTATGCCGTGCCGCTGCACCTGAAGATCGAAGGCCTCGACGACAAGGTCACCGAGCTCTTGAACATCTGGAGCCGCGCCCCGCGCGTCGAGCGCTGGGAGAAGATCGTCGACGCCTTTAAGAACCCCGAGCACGAGGTCACGATCGGCATCGTCGGCAAGTACGTCGACCTCAAAGAGTCCTACAAGTCGATCAACGAGGCCTTGATCCACGCCGGCATCGCGACCAAGAGCCGCGTCAAGCTGCGCCACATCGACGCCGAAGAAATCGAGGTCAAAGGCCCCGAAAATGCGTTGGCTGATTGCGACGGCATCCTCGTTCCCGGCGGCTTTGGATCGCGCGGGACGCAAGGAAAAATCCAGGCAGTGCGCTACGCCCGTGAGCGCAAGGTGCCGTTCTTCGGCATCTGCCTCGGGCTGCAGATCGCCGTCATCGAATTCGCCCGCCACGTCGCCGGCATCCCCGGCGCTACCAGCGAAGAATTCGACGCCGCCGCTGGCGACAAGGTGATCCACATGATGGAGCACCAGAAGTCGATCGTGCGCAAGGGTGGTTCGATGCGCCTGGGGGCCTATCCCTGTGCATTGAAAGCCGGATCTCTCGCGCGCAAGGTGTATGACACCGACGAGATTCGTGAGCGACACCGGCACCGCTTCGAGGTCAACAACGCCTACCGCGAGCGCCTGCAAAAGGCCGGCATGGCGTTCTCGGGGCTGTCGCCTGACGGCGAGCTCGTCGAGATGATCGAGATCCCCGACACCGGACCGGGAGGGCACCCGTACTTCATCGGCTGCCAGTTCCACCCCGAGTTCCTCTCACGGCCATGGCGCCCGCATCCGCTGTTCCATTCGCTCGTCGCCGCCGCGCTGACGTCCCGCACCGAGCGGCAACGCGCGAACTGACGGGTGCCGCTCAGGTCGAGGCCTCTGTCGAAACGCGCTGCAGATCCGCAGCGCGAAAGTGGCATGTTGTCGAGGTCGGCGGTGTTCGTACGACGCGGGGATGGATGCCCTCGCCAGCCCTGAAGTTTGGATTGCCTTGTTGACGTTGACGGCGATGGAGATCGTCCTCGGCATCGACAACATCATCTTTATTTCGATCCTCGTCGGGCGGGCCCCGCCGGAGAACCGCGAGAAGCTGCGCAGGCTCGGTCTGCTCGGCGCCCTCGGCACGCGCCTGTTGCTGCTCTTGAGCCTCAAGTGGCTGATGGGGCTGACGACGCCGCTGTTCACGATCATGAAGATCGACTTCACCGGGCGGAGCTTGATCCTGCTCGCCGGCGGCCTGTTCCTGCTCTTCAAGAGCGTGCGCGAGATCCACGACAAGCTCGAGGGCGACGACATCCACGACCAGGCCGATCAGGCCAGCGCCAAGAAGCGCGCCTTTGCCGGGATGCTCATGCAGATCATGCTCATCGACATCGTCTTCTCGTTCGACTCCGTCATCACCGCCGTCGGAATGGTCGAGCAGCTGTGGGTGATGGTCGTGGCCATGGTCGTCGCCGTCGGCGTCATGATGGTGGCCGCCAAGGGCATCGCCGGCTTCGTCGACCGCCACCCGACCGTGAAGATCCTGGCGCTGTCGTTCTTGATCTTGATCGGCGTGCTCCTCGTCGCCGAAGGGTTCGGCCAGCACGTCAGCAAGGGCTACGTCTACTTCGCCATGGCCTTTGCCCTCGGCGTCGAGCTGTTGAACCTGCGCTACCGAAAGAAGAAGGGCGTCGTGCCCCCTGCTTCGCCGGAGGCGACCGGTGGCTCGTCGACGACGACGGCGGTTCCCGCTACCGTCTGACGGTGGATCTCTCCCGCTCCCGCGCGGCCTCGCAGGCGTTCTCGTCGACGTCGCTGGCCGAACGCTCGCGGCTGCTGTCGCGGTTGCGCAAAGGGGTTTTGCAGAACGCCGAGCGCCTGGCCGACGTGGTCGTCGACGAAGGCAAGAAGGTTCGGGCTGAAGCCCTGGTGCTCGACGTCGCCGTCGCCGCCATGACGCTGTCGTGGGCGGCCACCGCTGGCCCGCGCGTGCTGGCGACGTCGACGGTGCCGCCTTTTCTGCCGGGCTTTCCGCGGCGGGCGACGTCGACGTGGCGGCCCCGCGGCGTGTGCGCCCTGCTGTCGCCGTGGAACTACCCGCTCGCCATTCCCATGGGCACGATCGCCGCGGCGCTCGCCGGGGGAAACGCAATCGTCTGGAAGCCCTCAGAGCACGCCACCCGCGCGGCGACGACCTTGCTGGCGGTGCTGCGCGAAGCCGGCCTGCCCCACGACCTGCTCGTCGTCGTCGAGGGCGGCGCCGACGCCGGACGCGCGCGCATCGAGAGCAGCATCGAAGGCGGCATCGACCACGTCACCTTTGTCGGCAGCACCGCCGTCGGCCGCAAGGTGGCCGCCCGCTGCGGCGAGCGCCTGGTGCCCTGCATCGTCGAGCTCGGCGGCAAGGCCCCGGCCATCGTCTGCGCCGACGCCGACGTCGAACGCGCCGCCCGGGCCATCGTCTTTGGCGGGCTCGCCAACGGCGGCCAGAGCTGCGTCGCCGTCGAGCGGGTCTATGCGTCGTCGTCGATCTTCGATCGCCTGCTCGAACGCACGCGCGCGCTGTCATCGACGCTGCGCCCCGGTGTCGAGCTCGGGCGCCCGGTGCTCGCTGACAAAGAGCGCGCGCTGCAGGCCGAGCTCACCCGCCTGCAGGCCAAAGACGACCACGGCATCGTCGACGTCACCGGGCGCACGACCTCGCTGCTCGACGACGAATGCTTCGGCGCCGTCGTCGCCTTCGTCTGCGTCGCCGACGACGACGAAGCCGTCGGCCTCGCCAACGCCCACCCGCTGCAGCTGGCGGCCTACGTCTTTGGCAGCGCCGCCCGCGCCCGCGCCGTCGCCGCCCGCTTGCGGGCGCCGATGGTCGCCGTCGATGACACCCTGATCCACTACGCGCTGCCGCAGCTGCCCTTCGGCGGCGTCGGCGCCTCGGGGTTCGGCCGCGTCCACGGCGACGACGGGCTGCGGGCCCTGTGCGTTGAGCAGATCCTCGTCGAGAACACCCTGCCCGTCACGCCGTCGCGCGAGCCGTGGTGGCAGCCCTACGACGTGAACCCGGGGCCGTGGCTCAAGGTGCTCGACAAGACGCTGGCCGTCATCGAGCGCCTGCGCCGTCGCTGACGCGAGCGCTGACGGCCGGCACCGACCTACGGGGGCGGCGCGCCTGGCTTCTGCTCGCTCTCGCGCGCCGTGCGGACCCACTCGTCTTTTTTGGGCTGGCCCTTGAGCTTCAAGAGCACCTTCCAGGCGACGTAGACCGGGGCCTTGAGCAGCACGACGACCGAGCGCAGGCCCAGCCCGCTGAGCTGCATGCCGCGCACGACGTAGAGCCCCAGGAGCAGCGCCGGCAGCAGCGCCAGCACCGTGAGCGCGTCGACGCTGTCGGCGAGGGCGGCGCCGTCGACGACGCGCAGGGCGACGCGGGCGCCTTCGACGACGAGGCCGGCGACGACGAGCAGGCCCACCGTCGACAACGGCGGCACCAGCAGGTCGAGGGCCAGGTCGAGCAGCATCGGGCTGCGCGTGCGCACGGCGTCGCGCACCACGCCCGGCAGGATCTCTTTCTTCAGCTTCTGGCGCCCCTCTTCCCAGCGACGACGCTGGCTCTCGCTGGCCTTGCCGCCCGAGACCATCTCGCCGAGCACGTGGGCGTCGACGACGGCGACGATGCGCACGCCGCCGCGGCCGAGGGCCATGCCGTGCTCGACGTCTTCGACGAGGCCGTAGGCCTTGTGGGGGAACCGCTCGAGGCACTCGCGCGTGAAGCACATGCCGTTGCCGCGCAGCCCCGCTGACAGCTTCAAGCGCTCGCGGGCATTGCTGCGCAGCGTGTGGAACATCGCCAGGGCCAGGGCCATCAGCTCGGTGCGCCACGAGGCGGAGACGTTGCGCACGCCGTACTCGGCCTGCATCGCCAGCGCGCCCTCTTCGATGCGCGAGGCGTACGAGGTCAACAGGTTCGACGACACCACGGTGTCGGCGTCGACGACGACGACGGCGTCGGCGCTGCTCGACGTCAGCAGGTGGTGGAAGCCGTGCTCGAGGGCGTAGCCCTTGCCGCGCAGCTCTTTGTTCTGGCGCTCGAGCACGGTGGCGCCGGCGGCGCGGGCGACTTTGGCGGTGGCGTCGGAGCAGTTGTCAGCGACGACGACGACGTCGAAGCGGTCACGGGGCCAGTCGACCGACAGCAGGCTCTCGACGGTGGCGGCGATGCCCGTCTCTTCGTTGTGGGCGGGCACCAAAAAGGCGAAGCGCTTGGTCTTCGTCGTCGTCACCGCCGGCCGGTGGCGCCCGGCCATGACCGCGAGGAAGCCGAGGTAGCTCGTCGGCAACAACGCCAACAGCAACAGACCGGCCGAGAGCGCCGCCAACACCAGGAACAAGCCAGAAGGAAACATCGGCTCCTCGATAACGACTGTGAGAGGCCGCGCCCTGCTGATCGATGAAGCGCGCGCGCTACTCGACGACGATCACGTCGCCGTCTTCGAGGTGGAAGCGCAGCGAGTTCCCGTCGGAGCGCGACAGCTTGGCCCACGAGAAGCGGATGCGGTTGGTGAGGTCGTTGGCGGGCGCGGCGCTGTCGGCGGGCGCGGCCTCGCCAGCCGCTGCCGCCGGTGTCGTCGTCGCAGACGGTGTCGCCGGCGCCGGCGTCGTGGGAGCCGACGTCGTGCGGCGGTTCTTGCGGATGACGAAGATCTTGTCCTTTTCAGCGAACTCCGAGAGGCCGCCGGACAGGGCGATGCCGTCGAGGACGGTGGTGCCCGGCTGCAGCTCGAAGCTGCCCGGCTGCTTGACCTCGCCGACGACGGCGAAGCTCGGCTGGCGGGTCTCGAGGACGGCCACCGACACCGACGGCTTGTCGATGAAGCCGGTGTTCGAGAGCTTCTCGGCGATCTCGATGGCGGCTTCGGGGGGCGTCTTGCCAAGCACGGCGACGTCGCCCACCAGGGGCACGGTGATGCGGCCGTCTTCGCGCACCAGCACTTCACCCGAGAGTGACTCTTGCTTGAAGACCGTCACCTGCAGCTTGTCGCTGCCGCGGATCCGGTAGGCGACCGGGGCGAGCTGCTCGTCGGGCAGGTCATCGACCGAGATGAAATTGGTGTCGGTCGTGGCGCAGGCTCCGCCAAAGAAAGCGGCGACGACGACGACAAAGGTGGCAAGGACCAAACGCAAGAGTGCCTCCGAAAGCGCCGTCACGCTAACATCCGTTCCTGCCTTCGCCCACAACGCATCCACGCCCCCGCCACGACTGCCGAGGGTCGTCGCTAGAATGGAGCCCATGACCGCCACGACGAGATCCGCGCCCGCGGGAGGAGCCAGCAGCGGTGATCCGCGCGAGGCCCTGCGCGCCTACATCGTCAAGAACGGCATGAAGACCAGCCGCCAGCGCGAGCTCATCGCCGAAACCTTCTTTGCCGCCGAGGGCCATCTCTCGATCGACGAGCTGCTCGAGCGCGTGCGCGGCGAAGATCCGCGCGTCGGCCAGGCCACCGTCTACCGGACCATGAAGCTGCTCGCGAAGTGCGGCCTCGCCGAGGTCCGCCAGTTCGGCGACGGCCACACCCGCTACGAGCGCGTGCACGGCGATCAGGAAGAGCACCACGACCACCTGATCTGCACCTCGTGCGGCAAGATCATCGAGTTCGTGAACCCCCAGATCGAGAGCCTGCAGCAGCGCGTCGCCAAGCAGCACGGCTTCGTCGTGACCCACCACAAGATGGAGCTCTACGGCGTCTGCGAGAGCTGCCAGCGCACAGGAAAGACCTGAGCGGGATCTTCGCGGTGAGGGCTGATCCAGATCTGGATCCAGACGCTGATCACGATCCTGATCTGCAGCGCACTATGTAACCGAACCGGATACCGTGCGTCGCCATGACCACGACCACGACCACCCCGGCCGCGACCTGCAGCGTGTGCGGCAAGGCCTTCAAGCCGCGCATGACCTACCAGACCGAGCTTCTCGAGCCGGGCAACGGCGCACGCTACTTCTGCTCGCTGCCCTGTCGCGCCGGGTCGGCCGCGTCGGCGCCGGGACAGGCCCCCCAGACCGTGCGCTGCGACGTCTGCGCGACGCCCTTCGTCGTCACCTTTGCCTACCAGGCCTCGCGCGATGCCAGCGGACGCACCCGCTACGCCTGCTCCGAGACGTGCAAGCACCAGCAGAAAGAGCGGGCGCTGAAGCCGGCGACGCCGACGAAGCCGTATCGCGTGGCTGTGCTCAACCAGAAGGGCGGCACGGGCAAGACGACGACGTCGGTGAACATCGCCGCGGGTCTGGCCGAGCAGCGCATGGGCAGTGGTGCCGAGAGCAAAAGCGGTGAGGGCAAGAGCAGCAGTCGCGTGCTGCTGATCGACGCCGACGCCCAGGGCAACGTCGGCATCTCGCTGGGCCTCAAGGCACAGCACACGCTCTACCACGTGCTCATGGACGAGATGTCCATCGACGACGCTGCCGTGCCCCTCGGCGCCAACTTCGACGTCGTCTGCAGCGACGACACCCTGGCCGCCGCCGAGATCAAGCTCGCGCAACATCCCGGTCGCGGCGGCGTGCTCGCCCGCAAGCTCGAGCAGGCCGGACACGACATCGGCGGCTACACCCACGTCGTCATCGACTGCGCGCCCAGCCTGAGCCTCATCAACCAGAACGCGCTGTGCTCGGTCGACGAAGTGCTCATCCCCGTGGCCTGCGACTACCTCAGTCTGGTCGGCGTGAAGCAGGTCTTGAAGACCTTGAAGAACGTGCACGCCCACCTCGGCCACACCGTCAAGGTCGGCGGCGTGTTGCCGACCTTCTACGACTCACGCGCCAAGATCTGCCGCGACTCGCTCGAGGCGCTGCGCAAACACTTCGGCGACCTGTGCCTCCCGCCCATCCGCCAGAACACCAAGCTCAAAGAGGCCCCGAGCCACAAGAAAACCATCTTCGAGCACGACCCGACGTCGACGGGGGCCGAGGACTACCGCGTCGTCGTCTCGTACATGGTCGCCCGCGCCGAGATGGTGGCGCGCGACGAAGCCCGGCAGGCGGCGTCGTTGTCGGCGGGCGGTGCGCGATGACTGTTCGCGCCACCCCTCCGCTCCCGGGCCGCTCGGCGGCGGCTCCGAAAAAGGCCAGCAGAGAGTCGGTCGAGCTCGGCCTCGGTGACAACCCGCTCGCCGGCGACGACATCATGTCCGAGGTCTTTTTTGCGCCGGCCCGGCCAAAGAAAGCGTCGACTGCTCAGACGGGCGCTGAGAAGGGCGCGGAGAAGGGCGGCGACAAAGCAAAGAAGCCCCGCGTGAAGGGGCGGCAGCCGCTCAAGGACGGCCGCAGCTTCCGCCTCGTCACCTTCAGCTTCTACGAAGAGGACGTCGCCCGCCTCGACAAGCTCCTGGCCGAGGCGCGCAAGAAGGGCTTCCGCAGCACCTCGCGCAGCCAGATCGTGCGGCTGGCGCTGCGACAGGTCGACATCACCCAGCTGCCGGACGAGATTTGACGACGTCACGGCCGCGGCGTTTTCGTCCCGAGCGCGTGCTGATCGTCGGCCGCGGCAAGGCCGGCGGAAGCCTCGCGGCCTCGTTGCGGCAGGCCGGCGTCGACGTCGTCGTCGTCAAAGGCCGGGCCTCTGCGCAGCGGCGACGCACGAAGCTCGACGCCACGCTCGTGCTGCTGTGCGTCCCCGATCGCTTCCTCGGCGATGTCATCGTCGACGTCGATGAGGACGCCATCGTCTGCCACGTGGCCGGCGCGCTCGGGCTCGCGGCGTTGTCGGCGTTGCCGGAGAAGCGGCGCGGTGTGTTCCACCCGCTCGCGTCCCTCGATGGGCGGCACGTCGTGCCCCGCGGTTGCCTGTGCGCGTACGACGGCAGCGACGACGACGTGCGCGCGCGCCTGGTGCGGCTGGCGAAGCGCATCGGCCTCGTGCCCCGGCGCGTCGAAGACCAGCAGCGCGCCGGCTACCACGCCGGCGCCGTCATCGCCGGCAACCTGGCCACCGCGCTGCTGCAGCTCGGCGTCGAGCAGCTGCTGCGGGCCGGCGTCGACGAAGCCACCGCGCGCGTGTCGTTGGCCCGCCTGCTGGCGTCGACGGCGGAGCGGGCAGTGGCCCGACCGCTGCCCGAGGCGCTCACCGGGCCCGTGGCCCGCCGCGATGCCGCCACCCTGCGCGCCCACCTCGGCGCCATCGACGACGACGACGCGCGCGCTGCCTACCGCCTGCTCTCGCGCGTGCTCATCGAGCGCGTGTTGCCGCGTGACACCGGACCCGATGGCGACGGCGACAGCGCAGGCGACGGCCCAAACGACGACGTGCGCACGGCTCTGTTGAACGCGTTGCGTTGAAGCCGGAGTGGTGGTGGAGCCGGCCGCGTCGCCCTCGCGCCCTCGGTCAAGCGCGCGTTGCGATCCGGGGTCGCCCGGGCATGCTGGCCCCATGCGTGTCGTCGTCGTCGCCAGCTTCTGCGTCGCTTCTCTGGTCAGCCTGGCCGGCCTCTCCGGCTGTCCGGCTCCCGTCGCGCCGCTCGACATCACGCCCGGGTGCAACCCCATTCTCCACGGCGTCGAGTGCGGGCTGCCGTATCCGTCGGACTTCTTTCTCGTCGACGACGCCACCCTGCCCTCGGGCAAGCGCGTGCACATCGACGACGAAGCCAAGCTGTTCTCGAACACCGGCTACTCCGGCGACGTCAACGACTTCATCGCCGAAGACGGCTTCTCGCGGCAGCCGGCCATCGTCTGGACCTTTGGCGTGCGCGGCAGCCGGCCATCGTCTGGACCTTTGGCGTGCGCGTCGACCCCGCCAGCGTGCCGGGCATCCTGGCCGACCCCGCGCGGACGACGGAGCAAGGCTTTCCCATCGCGCTCATCGACAGCAGCGACGGCAGCCGCGTGCCCTTCTTTGTCGACGTCGATCCCCGCGCCACCGACGACGCCCGCGAAGCGATGATCCTGCGCCCGCTGGTGCGCCTGGCCGAGCAGCGCCGCTACGTCGTCGCCGTCAGCGGCGTCGTCGCCAAGAGCAGCGCCGGCCTGCCCGTGCCCGAAGGTTTCCGCCGCCTGCGCGACAGCGCCACCGGCGACGATGCCGTGC
>JBKJNL010000237.1:0-9133 GCA_046593615.1 Myxococcota bacterium
CTCTACGCCATCAACCCCGAGGCCGGCTACTTCGGGGTCGCGCCCGGCACCAACGAGAAGACCAACCCCAACGCCATCGCCTCGCTGTCGAAGAACAGCATCTTTACGAACGTGGCCCTCACCGACGACGGCGACATCTGGTGGGAGGGCATGACCGACGAGAAGCCGGCCCATCTCATCGACTGGAAGGGCAACGACTGGACGCCGGCCTCGACGACGCCGGCCGCCCACCCCAACGCCCGCTTCACGGCACCGGCCTCGCAGTGCCCGTCGATTGATCCGAAGTGGGAAGACCCGATGGGCGTGCCCATCTCGGCCTTTATCTTTGGCGGCCGCATGTCGAAGGACATGCCGCTGGTCTTCCAGGCCTTTAACTGGAGCCACGGCGTGTATCTGGCGGCGACGATGGGCTCCGAAGCCACCGCCGCGGCCGTCGGCCAGGCCGCCATGCGCCGCGACCCGATGGCGATGTTGCCGTTCTGCGGCTACAACATGGCTGACTATTGGACGCACTGGCTCAACATCGGTCGTCGTATTCCAAATCCGCCGCGCATCTTTCGGGTCAATTGGTTCCGGAAGGGGCCCGACGGCAAGTTCATGTGGCCTGGATTCGGCGAGAACATGCGCGTCTTGAAGTGGATCCTCGATCGGGTGCAGGGCCGCGGCTTCGCCGTCGAGAGCCCGCTGGGCTGGATGCCGCGCCAAGAAGATTTGATGTGGCAGGGTCTCGAGTTCGACAAGAATAAATTCTACGATTTGATGAGCATCGGTCGCGACGCCGGAACAGCAGAAGCCCACGCCCACGAAGAATTGTTCGACAAGTTCTTCGACCGTCTGCCCAAGGAATTCATCTACGAGCGTGAGCTGATGCGCTCGCGCCTCTGGCGCAGCCCCGACCGCTGGGAGCTGGCCCACGAGACGGATGTCGGCTGAGGGCGTCTGCTGAGGGTCGGTTTCAGGAAGTGACAACGAAAGACGGCGCCCGCGGGCGCCGTCTTTCGTTGCTGCGCCGGTTCATGCGCAGGCGTGATCAGGGGGCGACGTGGGTAAAGACGTAGTCGTTCGGGGCGTCGGTGTGGCAGCTGATGCAGACGGTCAAGGCGTTGCCGCCGGCCGAGCCGCGGCTGTCGGCGACCACGCCGTTGGGCAGCACGGGATCGGGGGTCGGCAGGTCGGTGCCGGGGGGCACGTTCTCGTACCAGTACCAGTTGGTGCCATCGGGGGTGGCGGGGTCGGCCTCGGCCTTGCGGTAGACGGCGAAGCCGATGATCGCGTCGGCATCGTCGATGAGCTCCTTCACGCCGGCGGCGCCGATCGGGTAGGGCGCGTCGGTGGCGGCGCCGGCGAGGGCGGCGTTGGAGCAGACGCGGTTGCGGCCGTGGGGCGACGGGGCGCGGGCGTCGTGCACGGCTGGCTCGCAAGCCCAGTCAAGGTAGTGGCCCTCGGCCAACCACGCCTGCACGGCGTCGTGGCCCTCGGGCGGCGTCTCGGCCTCGGCGTCGGCGCCTTCGCCTTCACCTTCGGCCGGACCTCCATCGGGGCAGCCAACAAGGGGGACGAGGAACGCAGACACCACCGCCGCGCGCAAAACATTCTTCACGTTCATGTGACCTCCCGGCAGACGCCGGACTTCGAGTTGAGACGGCCGAGCTGATGCGCGGCCCGCGCAGGCTACGACGCGGCCGTAAAAGATGTGACACAGAACGCGGCGCAGATCTGACCTTGAAGTACAGCAGAAGGGACCCTTGCTCGCAGCGCAAGGGTCGGCGTGCAAAAGCTGGCTCTGGCTGCGAGCGTCTCCACCGTGAAGCAAAGTCGGAAGGGCTCGTTCAGCGCGGTCGGGGTGTTGCCCCAGCAACGGTTGCTCGCGTTGTGGGCCTGGCTGCCGGCGTTTCGGGCCACCGCCGACACCGGGTCGCTCGCGGGGGCCGCCGGCGTGCTCGGTGTCTCGCCTTCGGCGGTCTCTCGGGCGCTGCGGGCGCTCGAAACCGAAATCGGGGCCACCTTGTTTGTTCGCCACGAAGGCCTGCGGCTGCGACTCAATCCTCTGGGCGAGCGCCTGGCGATGCACGTGAAGCAGGCTATGCGGCTCGTCGACGACGGGCTCAGGGACGGTGCCCGACGACGCGTGGCGGTACCGGCCGGCGTCGCGCTCCCGCTGTCACCCGAGCTCGACATCGCGCTTGCGTATGTCGACGTGGCCGAAGCGGTCCGTCGCCTCGAGGTCGGCGCCGTCGACGCCGTCTTCGTGGTCGGTGTCTTCGCGGTCCCCGACGGCGTCGAGGTGCGAAGCGCCGCCATCGAGACCGGGTGGTGGACCCGGCGTGCCGTCAACCGGTCGCTGGCCGGCGTCACCGAGGCGCCTGCGCCGAACGCCGCCACCACAAGGACCGCGAAAAAGTTGGCGAAAAAGTCGGCGAGGACGCTGGCGAAGAAGACAGCCGCAGAGCCCCCGCCGTTTTGAGCCACGCGGGGCCGATGGCGAATTCCAACGTAGATTCGGGAGGCTGACGCGCTCTTTGCGCTCCCGTCGCTTCGACCTGAAGCTGGCGTCAGAACCGAGGTGCACCGTGCTTGTCGCCGCCGCTGTTTTGCTCGCCTCTGCCGCCGCCGCCAACATCTCGCCCGTCGGCGTCGAGGTCGAGACCGCCGACGGCAGCCGCCGCATCGTCCACGTCGTCGACGCCGACGCCACCCCGGTCAGGGTCTGCGCCCGCGCGCTCGACCCTGTCGAGAAGACCGAGCGCGTATGCGCCGACGTCGTCGCCGACCGCTTCGGCGCCCGCGCCCGCCTCGACGTCGTCGACGACGGCGACCTCGTCTACGAATTCGTCGTCACCCGCTTCGACGCCCGCGCCGACGCCCCCGCGGCCCTCGCCGGCGGCTTCGCGGTGGCCACCGCCCTCAGCGTGATCGGCGCCGTCGTCGCGTCGTCGGTGGCCGTCAGCTACGGCAGCGCCGACGTGCTGCTCTCGGGTGCCGTCGACCCCGGTACGCGCGACGAGGTGGCCGTGAACGCCGCGGCCCTGGCCACCGGCTTGTGGATCGGCTCGGCCGTCGGCGTCGTCGCCACCGGCGTCGCCGCCCTGTTCGCCGTCACCGAGGCCGGCAAGACGCACGAGTGATTCCCCATCCGAATGACGTTGCCGACTGCGTCGGCGGCGTCATTCGGATCGGGAATGTGCTTTGCCTTGCAGGCGGCCTGAACTCCGCCTCGCTTCGCTCGCGATGAAGCTCGCCTGAATTCTGCCTCGCTGCGCTCGCGATGAAGCCCGCCTGAATTCTGCCTCGCTGCGCTCGCGATGAAGCCCGACTGAATTCTGCCTCGCTGCTCGCGATGAAGCCCGCCTGATTTCGGCTCGCTGCGCTCGCGGGGATCGATGACGCGCGAGTGACCCGAGACGGACCCTCACAGGCCGGCGCCCTCGGGCGTGAACGCGCTGTCGTCGACGTGCAAGCCGCTGGCGAGCACCGTGAAACGGAAGCGCTCGATCACGCCTTTTTCGTCCCTGGCCTCGAGGCGCGTCAGGAGAAAGGTCCGCGGATCGACGCACAGCCGCGAGTCCTGTGTGTAGAGGCCGGTCACGCCACGCGGTGCTGTGAAGCGCATGCACCAGTCGCCGTCTTTGTCGAAGCCTTCGTCGACGCGGGTGTGTCCGCCGGCGGCGGCGGCCTTTTTGTTGTCGGCGGCGATGTTGTCGAGCACCGAGCCGAGGCCGAGCATGGTGGCCGGGTGGTGTGAGTCGCGGCGGGTGAGCGGGTTGTCGACGTTGATCCACACGCCGCCCGCGAGGCCGAGCACGCCGGACTCGCGGGCGCAGATTTCGCGCGGCCGCAGCGACACGTTGTAGAGAAAGCGCCGGCCGGTCGAGGGGCCATCGACGACGTCGGCGACAAAGGCGAACGGCCGCTGGCGCACGACCACTTCCATCACCTGCACCGGGCTGAGCACGCCGTCGAAGCGCTCGGCTTTCTCGATGCGCAGGCGGTGCGTGCCCAGGCCCTTGAGCGCTTGCCGCTCGCGGCGCAGCAGCTCGTCGGCGGGCACGGCCCCGAGCCCGGCGGTCGACGCATCGGCCACCGGGATGACGACGCTGGCGGGGACACCGGCGTCGACGCTGGCGTGGACACCGGCGTCGACAGCGCCAGCGACGCCGGTGTCGACGCGGGCAGCGACGGGCGCTTGTCCGAGCACGGCGAGGGCGAGGGCGGCGATCACTTCGCCAGCCATTTCTCGAAGCGCTTCTGCTGTTTGACGACGCCGTCGGCGTAGCCCTGCGGCCACAGGCGCTTGATGCGCCAGACGGCGCGGGCGTCGGCCATGGGCAGGATGTGCAGGCGGCCGCGTTCCAGCCCTTCGATCGCCGCCTGTGCCACGTCGTCGGCGCCGAGCCGGGCCTTTTTGAAAAGGCCCTCGGCCTTTTTGCGCGCGGCGGCGTTGGGCGAGCGGAACGAGTCCATGAGGCCGGTCTTGAAGAACGTCGGGCACAGCACGCCGACGCCGACGCCGTGGGGGCGCAGCTCGCCGTACAGGGTCTCGGAGAGCGCGATGACGCCGGCCTTTGTGACGTTGTAGGCGCCCATCTCGGGCAGCGAGGCGAAGCCTGCGGCCGAGGCCACGTTCAAGACGAAGCCGCTCTTCTGCGCGCGCAGGCGGGGCGCAAAAACATGGCAGCCGTGGATGCAGCCCCACAGGTTGATGTCCATGATGAAGCGCCAATCTTCGAGCGGGGACTCGCCGACGGCGCCCCCGACCGCGACGCCGGCGTTGTTGATGACGACGTCGACGCCGCCAAAGGCCTCGTCCATCGCGGTGGCGGCCTCGGCCACCGCGTCGGGGTTGGTCACGTCGAGGCGCCAGGCCCGCGCAGCACCCTGGGTCTCGGGAGTGGCGTAGGGCGCGGACAGCTCCGCCGCCCGCTTGAACAGGCTGCAGGTCTCTTCGGCGCGGGCCAGGTCGATGTCGGTGACGAGGACGCGGGCTTGCCGGGCCGCGAGGCGCAACGCCAGCGCGCGACCGAGCCCGCTGCCACCGCCGGTGAGAAAGACCCGCGGACGTTCTGGGAGCTTCACGATGGTGCCTGCTCGTCGGTGGCGACGGCCTCGGAAAAATCAGACGAAGACGACGACGACAGGGTCGGCGAAGCCGGTGGCAACAGCAACGGCGCTGGCGACTTCACCGGACGGCGCGTCGATGCCATCGCGTCGGCGCGGTGGCGCCAGGGATCACCCGATCAGCCAGGCGGTGGGGCGGTGGAGCGGTGGGGCGGCCTCGACCATTCAGTTGCGCAACGGGGGCCCGGTTGGTGCATCTTGTCGTCGTAACCAAGCTTCGGGAGGACCGTTGTCCATGCTGTCCAAGGACGTCGAAATCGCGATTCGCGTCGCGCTCAATGACGCCCAGCGCCGTCAACACGAGTACGCCACCGTCGAGCACCTGACGTTCGCCCTGCTCCACGACGACGAAACCGCCAACGTGCTCAAGCACTGCGGTGCCGACGTCGCCAAGCTCAAGCAGGCCTTTGAGAAATTTCTCGATGAAGAGGTCGAGAAGCTCGACGACCAGAGCATCGATGTGGCTCCGTCGCGCGGCTTCCAGCGCGTGGTGCAGCGGGCGATCATGCACGTGGCCGGCGCCGGCAAGCAGGAGGTCAAGGGCTACAACATCCTGGTCGCCGTCTACGCCGAAGACGACAGCCACGCCGCGTTCTTGCTGAAGCAGGCCGGCGTCGATCGCCTCGACATCGTCAGCTACATCTCGCATGGCGTCAGCAAGCTCGTCGGCAGCGACGACAAAGCCCCCGGGCGCAAAGAAGACGCCGGCGTCGGACCCGGCGCCGACGACGACGAAGACGGCGCCGTCGGCGGCGACCCGCTGTCGTCGTTCTGCTTGAACCTGTGCACCGAGGCCAAAGAGGGCCGCCTCGACCCGCTCGTCGGCCGCGAGAAAGAGATCCTGCGGACGATTCACATCCTGTGTCGTCGTCGCAAGAACAACCCGCTGTTCGTCGGCGAGTCCGGCGTCGGCAAGACCGCGCTGGCCGAAGGCCTGGCCCGGAAGATCGTCGCTGGCGAGGTGCCCGACGCGCTGAAAGACGCCGAGGTCTTCTCCCTCGACATGGGCGCGCTGCTGGCCGGCACCCGCTACCGCGGCGACTTCGAGAACCGCCTCAAGGCCGTGCTCAAGGCTCTCGAAAAGAAGCCAAAGGCCGTGCTGTTCATCGACGAGATCCACACCATCGTCGGCGCCGGCGCCACCAGCGGCGGCTCGATGGACGCGAGCAACCTGCTCAAGCCCGGCCTGCAGAGCGGCAAGCTGCGCTGCATGGGCAGCACGACATACAAAGAATTCCGGCAGTATTTCGAAAAAGACCGTGCACTGGCTCGCCGCTTCCAGAAGATCGACGTCGAGGAGCCGAGCGAGGCCGAATGTATTGAAATCCTGCGCGGGCTGAAGAAACAGTATGAAGAGTTTCACGGCGTCACCTACGACGACTCGGCCCTCGAGGCCGCGGTGAAGCTCTCGGCCAAGCACCTCCACGACCGCAAGCTGCCCGACAAGGCGTTCGACCTCATCGACGAAGCCGCCGCCGGCATGAAGCTCAAGGTCAGGAAGGAAGGCGACCCCAAGCCGCACGTCACCGACAAAGAGATCGAAGAGACCGTGGCCCGCATGGCGCAGATCCCGCCCAAGCAGGTCAGCGTCGACGACAAACAGGCCCTGAAAGACCTCGACACCGACCTCAAGAAGGTGGTGTTCGGTCAAGACAAAGCGATCGACCAGGTGGCCATGGCCATCAAGATGTCGCGCGCCGGGCTGCGCGAGCCCGAGAAGCCCATCGGCTCGTTCTTGTTCACCGGCCCCACGGGAGTCGGCAAGACCGAGGTTGCCAAGCAGCTGGCCAAGACCCTCGGTGTGAGCTTTTTGCGCATCGACATGTCCGAGTACATGGAGCGCCACGCCGTCAGCCGCCTGATCGGCGCGCCACCCGGCTACGTCGGCTTCGACCAGGGCGGCATCCTCACCGACGCCATCAACAAGACGCCGCACACGGTCTTGCTGCTCGATGAGATTGAAAAGGCCCATCCCGAGGTCTTCAATATTCTGTTGCAGGTCATGGATCACGGCAAGTTGACGGACAACAATGGCAAGCCCGCCGACTTCCGTCATGTCATCTTGATCATGACCTCCAACGTCGGCGCCCGCGACCTCGCCCGCGCCCGCATCGGCTTCGGCGACGCCGCCAACGTCGGCGGTGACGACGTCGCCTACAAGAACCTGTTCGCGCCCGAGTTCAGAAACCGCCTCGACGCCCGCATCGCCTTTGACTCCTTGAAGCCCGAGGCGATGGAGAAAATCGTCGCCAAGTTCATCCGCGAGCTCGAGGCCCAATTGGCGGATCGCAAGATCACGCTGGCCATCACCGACGCCGCCAAGAAATGGCTCGGTGAAAAAGGCTACGACAAGGTGCTCGGCGCGCGGCCCCTGCAGCGGGTCATTCGTGACGAGGTCAAGAAGCCGCTCACCGAAGAGATCCTCTTTGGCGCGCTCGAGAACGGCGGCCACGCGGTCATCGACCTCGATGCCGAAGCGGCCCTGCGCTACGAGATCGAAGACAAAGACGGCCCCATCAAGAAGGGCCGGCTCGTCTTCAAGTACGAGGCGCTGACGGCCATCGAAAAAGCGATGGAGAAGCTGCCCGCCTGACGGCGCAAAGAAGCGGCAACGCAAGCTTGAGCCCGGTCACACAGGCCCGGCGAATCCCGGAGCTCCGCGAGGCGTCATGGGGCGCACCTCTCGCGGAGCTCTCCTTCTATGAATCGCATCCTCTGGTGGACCGGCACGGCCATCGTCGCCTCGCTCCTGTGCTTCGGGCTCGCCGCCGCGCAAGGCTGCACCCTGAGAACCGCCCAGCGGGCCACCGTGGCCCTCGACGCCGACGTCGACGACGGCCTCGGCGGCACCGGCATCGAGTCCGGCGACGTGCGCGGCGCGGCCGATCAAATTGCCCGGGCGCTGGCCCACGACCTCAAGTCGAATTCGTCGTCGTCCGGCCGTGGGGCGCGGGTGGCGGTCATGCCGGTGGTGAACCGCACGCGCTTCCGCATCGACCCGGCGCTGGTGCAGAACCACCTGGTGCATGACCTCATGCAGCAGAGCCGCAAGCGCTTCACGCTGGTCGCTGTGCGCCAGGCCGATGGTGCCGTGCGGGGCGGCGCGTCGTCGTCGCCCACCGCCAACGCCGTCTTGAAGACCGAGCTGCGGTCGCTCACCAAAGACAACGGCGAAGTCACCAGCGACTACGTCGAATACTGGTTCGCCCTCGAAGACGCCGTCGACGGCACCATCCTGTGGTCGGGCCTCTACGAGACCAAGCGAGCCTCGGCGATCGACGTGGTGTACCAGTGAAAACCCTCGCCTCTGCCTCGCTGTTGTTGGCGCTGTCGTCGTCGTTGTCGTCGTCGTGCGTGGGCCTCAAAGAAGGCCGGCTCGCTGGCGAAGAGGTCGTGCAGGCCCGCGTGGTCGAGCGCATCACCAGCGTCGGCGCCGGCGTGGTCGAGGTCCGCTGCGGCGTCGGCGAAGTCTGCGCCGAGGTCAAGGTCGTGCACGTGCAGCGCACCCGCGGAGGCGGGCCGGTCAGCGTCACCCTGATGAACCGCACCGAGGCCGACGTCGCCGTGCAGGTGGCCCTCGAATTCTTTGACGAGGCCAGCCGGCGCACCGATCGCTCGACGTTCCACGACGTCATCCTGGCGCCGCGCGGCGAGCAGGTGCTCGAGCTGTTCTCCGACGTCGACGTCGACGACACCCTGATCCTCCACCTGCGCGCCCGCTCGTGATCTCGCTGGCGCTGCTGTTGATGGCTGCACCCGATCCCGTGCTCCACGACGTCGATCGGGCCTTTGCCCTGCTCGCCACGCCGGTCACCCGGCGCGCAGATCGGATCCGCAGCCACGCCCGCGCGCGTGCGCTGCTCGAGCGGGCGACGCTCTCGTTCGAGCACCAGTCGCTCGACGGCAGCGACGTCGAAAAGGCCTTTGTCAGCGACGCCAACAAGCCGTGGCGTGGGCGTCCCCACGAGCGGGTGCTGGCCCACGTCGTCCTCGCCGCCCTCGACATGGAGCGCGGCCG
>JBKJNL010000448.1:0-3275 GCA_046593615.1 Myxococcota bacterium
AGAACCAGCGCAGCGGGTCGTCGCAGCAGGACCTCGTCAGCGACGACGTTCCACATCAAGCCGACCGCAGAGGCGGCGGCCACCGCGGCGACGACGAAGAGGCGCGTGGGTTTGTGCGCGAGCGCCAGGTGAAAACCGACGCCGCCGGAAACGCCAAAGAAGATCCAGAGGAACGGGTCGTAGCGCGGGAGCGCGTGCGTCAGGAGCCAGAAGGGCAGCGAGAGCCCGGCCGCGACCGCCCAGAGCCAGAGCACCTGTGCGCGCGGCTGCGCGACCACGAGCAGCACGACGCCGAGGAACGGCACAAGGCCCATCGCCTCGTTGGCCGTCGGCGCGCCGCTGCCCGTGATGAGACGCCAGGGCAAGCGCCACAGATCGACGGTGTCGGCGAGCGAGCGCAGGCGCGTGGCGTCTGCGTCGAGGAGGCGCTGGGTGTGCTCGATCCAGGAGGGGCCGCCGAAGATCCCGTTCGCGAACGGATACACGGGGTTGCCGAGCGCCAGCGCGTTGCGCACGTAGGGAAAGGCCCCGCCCACGACGACCAGCGGCACGCAGGCGGCGAAGAGCCCGGTGCGCACGCGTCCCTTGATGACGGCGACCAGCATCATCGCGGCGATGACGACGGTCCAGCAGAGGAAGCTCGTCTTCGTGGCGCAGCCGAAGCCCAGAAACAGCGCGCTCATGCGCAACAGCGGCTCGCGCGCAGGCGCGCGGGTGTTTTCGTCGACGAGGACGGCGAGGGCGCGGAAGATTCCGACGGTGAACAAGCCGGCGAGGAGGTCGGGCTTGGTGCCCGCGCTCATGAACACGACGAGCGGCATGCTCGCCGTGACAAACGCCGCCGCGGCGCCAGCGCCCTTGCCCATGTGCGCGCCGAGCGTGCGTCGGACCAACACCATGACGCTCGCCACGAGCAGGAACCACTCGAGCACCAACACGAACCCGTGGGCCTCGGCGCCGCCGAAAAAGAGCGCGGTGCCCGCCGCCATCTCTCCGAGGAGCGGCATGGCCGTGAACATGTTGTGCACGGTGACGACGGAGCCGCCGTGGGCCGCGAACTGCATGGGCAGGCCGAGGTGGTAGACGAGCGCGTCGTAGAACGTCGGCGGCGCGAGACCGCGCACGACGACGATCAACGCCGCCGGCACCAGGGCAACCAGCCACCCGGCACCGACCATCGGAGTGGGCGCGCCCTGCGCATCGCGGCGCGCATCACGCGCGTGCCCAGCGAGAAACCCGAGGCCAATGAGCACGACCAACGCGCTCACGCCTGCGCGAAAGAGCTGTGCCGCGGCGAGCAGCGACTGCAGCGTGCCGAGGACGCCGAGGCCCGCGATCGCGGCCCACGCCCAGCGCTCGCGATCGAGCGCGCCCCATGCACCGAGTGCGCGCAGGGCGATGCAGCCGTAGCCGAGCGCCGCGGTGACGACGATGCCCGCGGGAATGAGCGCACCGAGCGCTGCGGGGAACGAAAAGATTTCTGCGAGCGGGAACAGCGCGAGCAGAGCCGCGAGCGCCGTGAGCGCGATGGGTGCGCTCTTGCGTGCAGAATCTGTCGTCGACGTCATGCGCATCGGTAAGGGCTCCGGCGCGACCGGTAAAGCGGGGGGCAGGCTCAGGGCGGGATCGACAGCAGTCGGTCGACGACCGCAAGCGGCAGCGCGTCGTTGTTGACGACGTCGACGGTGCGGGCGTGGGTCACCGCGGGGATCGGGTCCGCTGACAACGCCGGGTTCGCGTGCACACGCACCACGCCGCCGATGTCGACGAGAGCCGGCAGCTCGGCGCGCACCAGCCGCGGGTTCTGGCGAATGACGACGTCGCCGCCGACGCGGCGCAGGCTCGGCAGGCGCAGGCGCAGGAGCACCGCGCTCTCGACCACCAGCGAGCCGGTGATGGCCAGCACGCCCGACAGGGCCGCGACATCGTCGGCGCTTTCGAGGACGACGTCGCCCTCGTGGGTGCGCGGGGCCGGCGTGTAGCTCCGCTCTGCCGAACGCTCGCCGAGGGCGACGGCGCTGGTGCCATCGACGCAGCCCAGGCGCAGGGCCCGCCCTTCGTCGAGCTGCAGGCGGCACGAGGTCTCGACGCCGTCTCCGTCTGCGCCATCGACCGCGCCAGGCCCGTCGAGATCGGGGGGCAGCTCGGCGCGCGCGTCGGCACCGTCGTCATCGTCGTCATCGGCGACCGGGTCGTGGTCGTCGCACACGACGCCGACGCACAGCTCGACGCCGACCTGCAGCGTCAGCGCCAGGCAGGTGCCGGCGACGGCTTCGCCGACGCCGGCGCAGCCAACGCCCGCGAAACCAACGCCCGCGAAGCCAACGCCCGCGAAGCCGACGACGCACCGGACCCAGACAGCGACGACGACGTGGCGCACCCGGCCACCAGTAGCACCGCCGGCTTCCTTCGATGTGGCCACCTGTCGTATGTCTGCGACGTCGTGGATGGTCTGCTCGCGCTGCTCGGCGCATTTCCCACCGTTGGCTTCGCTGGCTTGTCCGTGCTGTGCGTCGCCTATTGGGTGCCGGTGCTGGTGGGCGCCGCCGATCTCGACGCCCTCGATGGCGTCGCCGGCAAGGCCGAGGGCGCCGTCAAAGGGGTCATTGAAGGCGCCGCAGACGCGGTGGCCGGCGGCGTAAAAGGCGGCACGTCGGCCATCGGTGAAGCGCTGGCCGCGCTCGGCCTGTCAAAGGTGCCGGTCACCATCACGCTGTCGATGTTCTCGCTGCTCGGGCTGCTGGGCGCGGCGCTGACCCGCCACTGGCTTGACCCCGTCGTCCCTGGCTTCGTCTCGGCGCTGCTGGCCACCGTCGCCGGCTGCGTCGTCGGCGGCGTCGGCGCCTCGGCGCTGGCCCGCCCGCTGTCGGGCATGTTCAAGGACGGCCAGGACCTCGGCGGCCAGAACCTGATCGGCAAGACCTGTCGCATCACCATCGACGCCGACGACGCCGGCGGTCAGGCCCGCGTCGACGAGGTCATCGTCCGCGTGCGCGTGGTCGGTGGCCGCATGGCCCGCGACGAAGAAGCCATCATCCTCGACCGCGCTGAAGACGGCGTCTTTGTCGTCGAGCCCCTCAAGGCGCTCATGCCGTCGCAGCAAGACGCGTTCGCCCAGCTGCAGCACGACGCCGACCGCCGCGCCGCATCGGAGGCCGCGTCCGACGCCGCTGCTGCCCTGCACGCGCAATCCCATCCCGAGCTCTCGACCAAGAAGACCTGACCCGAGGCCCCATGAACCCGATCGTCATCACCGTTCTCTCCGTGTTCGCCGG
>JBKJNL010000465.1:0-6024 GCA_046593615.1 Myxococcota bacterium
GTGGCGGCAGCGGCGGCGCTCCACGACATCGGCAGCAGCGCCGGGCTGGGTGCCGGGGTGGCGTTGGCGGGGACGACGTCGGGGGCGTCGACGAGCTGCTGCTCAAAAGCCGCCAGCGCGGCCGGGTCGTCGAGGCGCGCCGGCCGGTCGCCGGGTGCCGACGACGTGCAAGCGGAGGCGCACAGAATCACCACAGCCAGGAGGGCCAACCGATGCTGCATGTGTCGATGATAGCGTCGCGGCCGTGCGGCTTCTGCTGATCGAGGATGAACCCGAAATCGCGAACCTGCTGTCGCGGTACCTGCAGAACCAGGGCTTCCAGGTTGTGCACGCCAAGGACGGCGACGCGGGGCTCGCGGCCTGGACGGAGGCCGCCGACGCCGGCGCGTTCGACGTCGTCCTCACCGACGGCCTGTTGCCCAAGAAGAATGGCTACGACGTGTGCAAAGCGATCCGCGCGCACCCCCGCGGGCGTGCCGTCGGACTCGTCTTGATGAGCGCTGCGTTCCGCGGCGCCAAGGCCCGCAGCGACGCCTACGCCAACGGCATCGACGCCTATTTCACCAAGCCCTTCGTGCTCGTCGAGCTGCGCGATCGGCTCAAGGAGCTCGCGCTGCGCGGCAAACCGGCGGCGACCACGCCGAAGCCCGCGTCCGTGCCCCCGAGCCCGCTGGCGAGCCCACAGGTGCCTGCAACGACCGCGGCGAAGCCCGGGTCCTCCGCTCCAGGGCCGCTCGGGCCCGGGTCGACGACGACGATGGCGCCGCCGCCGAAGACGGACCCAAAGACGGAGACCAAGACCGAGACAAAGACGGGGCCCAAGCCGGTGGCCCGTCCGTTTTCCGGCGGCCCCGTCGACAACCCCGCCGACGTCGCGCGCCTCTTGCTCACCGCCGCGCGCTCGCGGTTCGAAGGCGTGCTGCGCTTCGTCGACGGCGAGAGCGTCTTGCAGGTGGCCTGGCTGCGTGGCGTCGTCGTCGGCGCCGGCGACAACCTGCGCGAGCACGCGCTCGGTGAGTGGCTGCGGCGCCAGGGACGCTTGAGCGACGCCCAGGCCCGCGCCCTTGATGAGCGCCTCGGGCAGACCCGCGAGCGCGTCGCCGAAGCCCTGCTGGCCCTGGGGTTCGTCACGGCCACCGAAGCCCTCAAGCTCGTCGACATGCAGGCCGAGGCCCGCGTGCGGCGGGCCCTCGTGTGGAAGGGCCGCGTCGAGGTCGTCAAAGGCGCCGACGCCGCGGTCTCCCTGGCGACCCATGCCTTTGACATCGTCGACGTGCTGCTGCGCTTCGCGCTCGAGGCCGGGCACCAGGCCGAGGCCGAGCGCTTCAAGAATGAGCGCACCGGCGAGCTGCTCGAACGCACCGCCGACTTCGACTCGGGCCTCGTCGCGTTTGCCCGGTTGCGGCCGATGTCGACGCTGCCGCAGATGCTGCTCGAGCGCGTTCCCACCGTCGGCGAGGCCGGCGATCGCAGCGATGCGCTCGAGGTCTGGTCGCTGTGGTTCGGCGGGCTGTTGCGCGCCCACGGTGACCCGCCGCTCGAGGCCCGCAGCGTGCCGCGCATCATGAAGGGCACCAGCGCGCCTGCCGGTCTGGTCGACGACGACGCCGTCGCCCGCGTCGCCTCGCTGTTGTTGAAGGTCCGCGGCGTCTCCGTGTACCGGCTGCTCGATGTCCCGCCGACGACGTCGACCGAGGAGGTGCGGCAGCGTCTGCGCGGCCTCATCGCCGGGTGCGGGCGCGAAGCGCTGGCCGGGGTCAAGCTGGGTCCGGCGACGTCGGCGGCGCGCGAGCTGTGGACCCTGCTCGACGAGCTGGCGTTCGCGTTCTCCGACGAGCAACGCCGCAAGAGCTACGACGAAGACGCGTCGCTGCCGCCGCCAGCGCCGCCAGCGCCGACGACGATGTTGTTGGAGGCCCAGCTGCTCGCCGCCGCCGGCGCCGTCAAAGAGGCCGTCGGCCTGGTCGAGACCTACGCCGCCGCGCACCCCGATGACGTCGAGGCCGTCGCCCTGCGCGGTCACCTGTGCGTGCTGTCGGGCGAGCGTGACCGCGGCGTCGCGCTGCTCGTCGAGGCCGCGCGCCGGCATCCGCAGGCGGTGCGGCCGCTCTACTACCTGGCGCTCACGGCCCTCGCCGACGGCGACAAAGAGCGCGCGCGGCAGATGCTGGCCGAGTGTCTGCGCCGGGCGCCGGGCGACGCCGAAGTGCTGCGGGCCGCCGCCGGCCTGTGATCGCCGGTCAGTTCGCGCAATCTGTTCGCGGTCTGTTCGCGGTCTGTTCGCGGTCTGTTCGCGCGGCTGATCACACGCTGTCATCGAGCGCGGCGAGGCGGAGCCGCCGGCTACTTGCGGGACCAGCTGCGCGTCGACGAGATGTTGAATTCCGGCGCGCCCGGCGGCTGCTTGTCGAGCGACTCGAAGTGCGGATCGAACGCCCAATTGCGATCGGGCGGGCTGAACGACGTCGACTTGAAAGCCACCGTCGTGCGGTTGTGCACCGAAGCGAAGCCGACGAGAAAAGCGCCGTTGAGGTTCTGCGTCACGGCGCCGCCGCCCCAGTCCTCCATGTAGCGGGTGATGTTCTGCAGGCCGCCGCTGTGGACGTTTTGCGACGACGTCACCGTCCACCCCGTGATCCAGGCCGCGTTCCAGGTGGTGTCGTCGGCGTCTCGGCTGATGAGCAGCCGGTTCGTCTGCGGGAGCACGCCGGCCCACGGCGCGTTGCGGTCGTCCCAACGGTTGGACAGGTGGTACAGGGCGTCGCCGCCGATCAAGACCGGCGTCCACGGCAGAGCCGTCGACGTCGTCGGGTTGGAGTCGATGTTGAGGTCGCCGACGACCATCACCGGCAGGTTGGTGATGACGCTCAATCCCACCGGCAACGGCGGCGGCGACGCCCGCACCGTGACCGCGCCGACGGTGACGTCGACGGGCGGGTTGATGTGGGCCGCGTTGATGATGCGCAGCACGTTGGGCCGCGCCTTTCGCGTTTCGCTGTCGTTGCAGGAGGGCACGACGAAGCGGCCGTCGTTGTCGAAGGGCTGGCCGACGGCGGTGGCGTCGACCGAGCACAGCGACCACGGCAGCGCGGTCTGACTGTCGAAGCTGTCGACGCCGCCGACGTTTCCTTGCGTGGGCCAGGGCTGAGCGTTGGTCGTGCCCGCGGCGGTGTACCCGCTGTTGGCGCCGGCCCACGTCGACGTGACGTAGACGATGCCGTTGAAGGGCCGTCCGCGCCGCGAAAAGACGTCGCCCAGCTCGCCGGTCGCCGTGTCTTGCAGCGCAGCCTGAAAAGCGGCGACGTCGAAGTTGATCGGCAACAGCCGCGCGCGCCGCTCGCGCGCCAGGTTGGCGTCACCGGGCGGCGCAGCACCGCTGATGCCCGGGGTGCCCGGCGACAGCGGCTCAAAGGCGTGGCTGACGGCGTGGGTGTCTTTGATGCCGCTGCGCGTGGCGTGCAGCAGGTTGGCGCCGACGTGGGCCACGGGACCGGCTGCGGTGCACTGGCTGACCGTGGCGTCGCGCATGATGAGATCGGCAGCGAGCTTGAGGCCGCCCGCCCCGGGGCTGCACCAGCGCTCGTCGATCAGCGTCGATCGGAAGCCCGGCACCCAGAGCTCCCGATTCTTGCGTGTCAGTGTCCCGTAGGAGATGACGCCTTCGGTGTTTTCGTTGAGCTTTTGGTTCGTCGACTGCGTCTCATAATAGCTGTACAGACGCGGCGGAGTGCCCGTCCAGGCTCGGGCGGCGGCGATGTCTCGTTGGCCCACTCCCTGGGCGCTGCCGCGGATGCCATTGTCATTGTCGTCACCGGAGCCAGGAAAGCCGTCTTCGGGCGACCAGGTCATCGCCCCGGGGTGGTCGGACCAGATGGGCGCGCCGATGCGCTCGGGGTGCTGATCGTCACGCAGGTACCACACACCGTTGATGATGCGGAGATCAGCCTTGAACATCATCTTTTGCCGAATGATGTCTTGCGGCTCATTCATCGCCTCGGGCAGCAGCGGGTCGACCAGCATCCGCAGGTTGTCGAAGTTGGAGGACCGCGCTGCAGACTCTGTCGTCGCTGTGCGCACCGCCGCCGAGAAGCCGGCCTGAACGAGCGGCGTGCCCGTGACCGGCAGCTTCAGCGCCGCGATGCCGTGGTCGCGGTCGAGGACATTGCCGAGAAAGGTGCTCTGGGCGAACGCCGCCCACCCGGGCGTGCCGTGGTCCTGGTTCTTCGGCAGCTCGTGCAAGAGGCAGGTGAACCCCGGGCCGACCGTCGCGGTCGGCCCGATGGCCCCAAGCTCAGCCGTCGTCGGAAAATCGGGGCACGACCCGGCGACCGCGATCTTGAGGTTGTTGCGGCTGCTTTCGACGTGGCGGCAGCCGGGGTCGTCGTTGATGTGAAAGATGGCGCCCGAAGACGTCACGCGCTCGAGCGCGAAGTTGTCGAGGCCGCCGAGGCACAGGTCGCCGTTGACGTGGCTGCGTCCCTTCACCGATGACGTCGGCCCCGGGAACCAGTCGACGTAGCCCTCGCCGAACAGGAAGAACTGAAAGGCCGCGATCTGCGCGAGCACGACGCTGGTGGAGACTTCGGCGGCGGCGGCGTCGCCGTCGCGTCGTCGCAGCTTCACCGTCGCTGTCACCGGGAACAGGCGCGCGTTCATGCCCGCGAACGCGCCGTTGGGCACCACACCCGTCTGCAACCCCTCGGTGGCGATGACGAACTTCTCGACCTCGTGGGCCGGCGGCGTGAGCGGCGCGAGCACGCTGCTCGTGAAGTGGCCCTGCAACGCGGCTGTGCTGGCGGCAGGATCGATGATGGCGCTGGTTCTCAAGAAGTCGTTCGCCGTCTTGAGCACCGCGCGCATCATGCCGTCGGTGGCGTGGAACGCGGCCTTGCGCTGCACGAAGCGCCGGCTGATCGCCGCCGAGCTCGACAACGACATGTAGAGCGTGGCCGCGGCGACGGCGAGCACCGAGGTCATCACCAGCACGAGCGGCAGCACGTAGGCGCGCGAGGCCTCGGAGTCGCCATGGCTTCGTCGCATCGCGGCTCCGCGCATCAGAAGAACAGGTCGAGGTTGCGCAGCAGGGCCTTGCTCTGCGTCGCGTACAAATAGGAGCCGCGTTGCCGGCGGTGCACGGGGCCCGACAGCACGCGGGCCGTCGACGGCACGGTGCGCGACGGCGTCGGCACGTCGAGGATCAAGCCGACCCGCAGCATGCGCATGGTCTCGCGGGGGCTCGTCAGCGTGCCCGAGTAGCCGTCGACGACGAAATCGGCGTTGCTGTCGAAGCCGTACTCGACCTGGAAGTCGGCGATGCGATCGGCGAGCTCGGTCACCTCGGCGGTGCCGTCGGCGTCGGCGTCGGTGACGATCTTCAGCACGCCACCGTCGAGGAAGTAGGTCTGCACGGCGCCGATGACAAAGACGCCGCCGTCGAAGTTGGCGCTGGCGGCGCCGGCGCTGCGGAAGCCCGCGGCCGAGCCGGGGTCGGTGCAGGCGCAGGCGGTGCTGAGCGTGGCGCACGTCGCGGGACGAAAGGCGCCCGACGTCGAGATGAGGATGCCGCTTTGGCCTTCGGGGATGCCGTCGAGGCTGCAGGGTGCCGTGCGTCCGTGAAAGGTGCTGCCGAGCACGGCCCCGGGCGATGCCAGCCTCGCCTGGGGCAACGCTGGATCGATCTTGAGGATGTGCAGGCGGTCGGCGCCGGCGGGGCACGCCGGGACGGTGACGCCACCGACGACGAGCGGAGTCCGGCAGTCGTCGTCGATGACGATGGCGTCCCACGGGCGCACCTGATCGCCGCCCGCCATCTGCGCGCGGACGAGGATGAAGTCGAGCAGCGCCTTTGCTTCTTGATCGGCAGCGGCCTGTTGCTCGAGCCGCTTCTGCGCGCCGTACAGGCCGACAAAGGCCGTCGTCGTCGCCGCCGAGATGAGCCCGGCGAGGGCGATGGCCACCACCAGCTCCATCATCGTGAAGCCGCGACAACGCCGGATCACTCGCGCACCGTCGACATGCGCACCG
>JBKJNL010000011.1:0-5290 GCA_046593615.1 Myxococcota bacterium
GTAGATGATGGCCTGAAGAATCTTGGCTTCAGGATAGAATTCGTCGCTGAAGTACGGCGCCGACAAAGAGTGCAGGGCACCCAGCGCGCGGCCGTAATTCTCACCGACGGTCTCGGCCCAGGCGCGCTCGAACAGGGCCTCGGACCAGGCGTCGGCGAAGCGCGGCACCTTCTGGAACTCGAGCTTGGCCCGCTGCAGCCCGGCGGTGCGCTTGGGGTCGCCGTCTTCGAGCTCGTAGGCCTGCTCGTAGGAGAGGCGGGCCAGGCCGAGGGTCGAGAGGTCGCGCAGCTCGACGAGCTTCTTGGTCGTCGTGTCCTTGGGGATGGCGTTGCGGGCGTTTTCGAAGTGCTCGGCGGCCTCTTTGTACTTGGGCGGCGGGCGATCCGGCTGGCCGACGCCGAGGCGCAGCAGGCCGAGCATGTACTGGGCGCCGGGATAGGCAGGGTTGCCTTCCTTGACGGCCTTGAACATCTTGCGCGCTTCTTTGAAGTTCTGACGATTGTAGACGTAGCGGCCCAGATTGAAATACACCCGCTGGAGCACTTCGGGGTTCATCTTCTCAATCGTTGAGATGTTCGGGCCGTTGTAGACCTTGTCGAGGGTCTTCGGCATGTTGAGGTCGTCGTCGAGGGCTTCGCCGGTGTTGACGAGGCCTTCGATGGCTTTTTCGAAGTGCGGGTGCTCGTTGCCCGACTCGGCGATCTGGGTCCAATAGAAGTTGGCCGCCAGGTTGAGGCCGAGCTTCTCGAAGCTGCGGGCCAGGCCGTACTGGGCCTCGACGACCTCACCCTGGTCCTCCGACAGGCGGAGCACCGAGTAGAAGCCGGCGGCGGCGGCCTCGTAGTCGCCGGCCTTGAAGGAGTCGACCGCCTTGTCCGAGTTCTGGGAGCGTGCCGGCAACGCGATGGCTGCGAGGGCGAGCGAGATGCTGATGAAGATTTTTTTTCATGGTTCGCTCGCTCAAAAGACGAAGGAGACGCCGACCTGGGCCAGCACGAGGTTGGTGACGTCGAAGCTGGGTTCCTCTGCGTCGTTGACGGCGTTTTCGCCGTTCTGGAAGACCGAGAGCGGCACGACGTAGTCGCGCACCTCGACGCGCAGGCCGAGCCACTCGGTGAAGTAGAAGCGCAGGCCGCCGCCGAACGTCGTCGTCAGCGCCATCGGGGGCAGGACGCCGAAGGGACCCTTCAGGCCGACGTCGAAGTTCTTTTCGGGCACGCCGGGCGTGACGGTCTCGAGCTGCAGGCCCGCGGCGCCGGCGCCGACCGAGAGATAGAGATTGAATTGGCCGAGCGCGAAATCTTGCACATTGACCTTGCCGTAGAGCGGGCTCCACTGCAGGTTCGCGGCGACGATGTAGGGGAACTGGTAGAGCTTGACGCGCTCGGGCGCCAGGTTCTCCTTCTGCTTCAGCTCCGTCGTCAAATCGGTGTCGCGGCCGCCCAGGCGGGGGGCGGTCACGCCGGGCTGGTCCCACCAGCCAAAGGCGCCAATGGTGGCTTCAAGAGCGACATTTTCTTTTAGGTGATAGAGGCCCGAAAGCATCAGCCCGGTGTGTGACGTAAACGAGTCGTTGACGCTCTGGGCGAACTGCGGCGTGATCTCGAAGTGGCCCTCGGCGAGGAACGGCTTGCCCTGCACGACGTAGATCGTCTCTTCGAGCACCGGCTTTTCGCCGGCGCCGGCGGCAGCGGCTGCTTCGTCGCCAGCGGCAGCGGCGGGGGTCTCGGCTTTTTCGCCCGCTTCCGCTTCCGCCTCCGCCTCCGCTTCAGCTTCAGGTTCAGCTTCGGCGGCACGTGCGCCGCCTTCCTGCGCCAGCGACGGAACAGCCAGCAGGAGGGCAAGGGCCGCGGCGCCAAGCAGCGTGCGCAGAGCGAAGGGGCCAGAGGTCATCGTCATGGATTGCTCGCTGGGCTGAAACGGCTGAAAGAGGAGTTCGACGTCGACAGAAGGCGGGTGGCGCCTCGTGGGGCCACGCGGATGCTCAGAGCATGAAGCTCACGCCAATCTGGAACATGGAGTTGTGCGAGAAGTCAGTCAGGCAGCTCTCCTGGTTGCCAGCGCCGAGGATGTAGCCGTCGGGGCAGTTGGCTTCGTCGGTGTCGTCGTGCTCCGGCACGTTGGGGTTGAGCCCGACGTAGTTCACGAGTTCGGCGCGGATGGCGACGTACTTCCAGGGGATGAGGCGAAGGCCGATGCCGTAGTTGCCGTTGGGGCGGATCTCTGCGGGCGAGAATTGGCTGTCGTTGAGCTTGCGCTGCACGCCTTCGGCGCCGCCGCCAAGACGGCCGTAGAGCTGGAAATTGAGATCGTACTCGGAGACCGCGGAGATCTTGCCGTAGATTGGCGACCACTGGACGTCGGCGCCCGCGAACCAGGTCGTCTGCCACATGTCCGGCAGCTGCGGCTCGCACCCTGGCTGTGCACATTCGCCGGGGTTGGTTCTCAGCAAGCCACTCGACTTGCCCCGCTGGCGCACGTTCTTGACGATGCCGGTCTCGTCGCCGGCGAGGTACCCGCCGAAGCCTTCAAAGGCGAGCCAGTCGAAGAGGTGGAACCCGACGCTGGCGTGGCCACCGAGGTGCTCGACGTATTTGTCGGCGTAGGAAATGTCGAACGCGCCCGTGAACTCGAATCGGTTCTGCATCGGGTAGAGCTTGTTCGCGATAAACGGCGTGCCGCTGCGGGGCGCCCGCCCCTCAACACGCTGGAAGTCGTTGCCAGTTTCGGCAGCGGGAGCGTCCGCCGCTGCATCACTCCGTGGATCCTCTTGCGCGAACGCAGGAGCACTGGCGAACACGACGACGACAGCCACCAGCAAACGCATTCATCGGCTCCGCATTGAGAGGACGGCGCATATCGGATCTTGACGGGCGAGGAAATGCAAAACGGCCCCGCCGTCCCTCTCACCTGTCCTCGTTTCGAGGCCAACAACAAACACGGGCCGAGGGGCCCGTGTCTGCGACTAATCACAAGAAAAAAAAATAAACCTATTCCCAAGGCCACTTGCAGACGTCGGTCGACGCGGAAAATCCGAAGGCAGCACCGTTATCCGTGCCGCAAACGAGGCCAAAGTCACACTCAGAATCAGAATCGCAGTCGCCGGAGCCCCAGTCACATGTTTGACCAATACATTCGTCCCCATTGCAGTCACCATAGATGGCGCAGTAGTTGACGTGGCCGTTAAACCAATCCGTGCAAACGTCGTCGGTCGATGAATAGCCGTACCCCGCGCCAACATTGGATCTGCATTGCAGCGATCCCGTTGTGGAACATTCAGAGTTGCTGTCGCAGTCGCCGAGACCCTTCGGGCAGGGCGATCCAACGCAGTAGTCCGCTCGGCCTGGTTCCAAACCGAGGCAGCGGCCGCTCACACACTCCGAGCCGAAATGGCAATCAGCCGTCACACTACATGTGCTGGAGCACACGCCAGAGCTGCAGGTCTCCGAAGAGGGGCATTGCGAATTCGAGCTGCAGAAGATCGACATGCACCGCCCGGTTGAAAAGCCGCTCCAAGGAGCTATCCATTCACCACAAACGCCGTACTGGACGGCTCCAAGGGTGCAGTTCGGCGACGGGCCCGTGCCATCAGGGTCGTCAGTCAGACAACTGACGTCGGTCGTGAAACCGGCAAGAGCGACGGACGAAAAAGCAGAAAATCCAGCGATGAAGAACATCACAAGTACACGATTCATTTTTGCACCCCGTAACGCCAGATTTGGCGCCGGCGGTATATAACGTCCGAAGCCACCAGTTGTCAAGCCATGAGAAACGGCGCCCTGAGGCGCCGTTGCTCGAACTCGTTGTCGTGGAGTCGATTAAGTCTCTTGGGTGGCCACGGGCTTCGGGCGGATGTTGAAAGAGCCCAGACGGATGTCGAGCGGGTTCGTCGTCTTCTTGCCGTCTTTGGCGGCGTCGTCGAACTGGAAGCCGTAGGGCTTGCCGGCGTTCCCCGACGAGTCGGTGTAGGTGACGATGAGCGGATCACCCTTTTTGACGTCGACGAGCATCACGGAGGTGTGGCGGGATTCGGCGGTCTGCGCGACTGAATTCGACTCACCCGTGCGGCTGTTCTGGACCACGACCGTCACGCCCGGCTCGAGGGCCTTGTCGAATTTGACGGCCGTGTACGAGGAGTCGGCGCGCTGGGCAAAGACCTCGGCCATCCTGTAGTCGATGCGCGACGGGTCGCCGCCGCCGGCGCCGGCGGTAAAGGCCGCCAGCCGGGCGAACATCGCGGGGTCGTCGGCGACGGCTTTGCCGGCGTCGAAGAAGGGCTTGTAGGTGGGGTGGGCGGCGTAGCTGGAGGCGTTGGCGGCGATGGCCGCGGCGAACTCGGCGTGGTTGTGGTTGGTGCCGCCGAAGAGGTTGGCGAGGCAGCCCTGGTAGCCCTTGAGGGCCTCGTGCTCCTTGGCCGTGAGCTTGTCGCCCTTCACGCTGACGTTGCCTTCGAGGAGCTTCGGCGCCGTGGAGTCGGTGGTGGCCTTGCCGAGGATCTGCTCGAGCTTGCCGGGGTTCGGGTTGCCGTTGAGGCCCGTGATGCCGGTGTTGATGTTGATGGTCGCACCCTGCACGCGCTGGGTGCCGCCGTCAGAGGTGGGCTCGTTCAGCGCCTGGGTGGCCCAGCCGCGCGGGTCGAGGAACACGTGGACGGCCTCGGAGGCGTTGCCGTCTTTGTCGACCTGCCGGAGCATGAAACGCTCACCAGCGACGATCTCCTTGGCCTTCATCTGGTCTTCGCTGAGCGCGATGGTCGCCGTGCGGGCACCGACGTCGTAGCCGGTCAGCGGCAGCTCGAAGATCTCGGCCTTGTGCTTGTCGTTGAACTCGGCCTTTGGGTTGTCAGAGAGCGAGATGAGCTCGATGCGGGTGCCGACCTCGATCTGTCCCAGCTCGATGACGAGCGGGTCGCGGCCGGGGGCGTTCGGCACCGGAGGCGGGACGACCATGGTGCCGTCGGCGGCGAGCTCGAAAGCCCAGGCCCGGGCCACGGTGGGCTTCGGCGGCGTGGTGATGTCGCCTGACTTCTTGTCGCCCACCTGCTTGATGTCGCCGATGTTCTGGGCGTTCTGACCCACGTACGGCCGCGAAACACCACCGATTTCATTCGCCATGTGTCGTCCTCCGAAGTGCCACTGAGACGCCTCTTTTACCTGGGCCGCCTCTTGTTTGGCGCCTTTGTCGTAGCTGCCCCGGATCAGCGCGACCACGACATATGACGGGTCGCTGCCGCCGTGTGCCGACGCGAGACGCCGCTCCAGGGCCGCTCGGGCCCGGTCCGTCACACCGC
>JBKJNL010000077.1:0-7933 GCA_046593615.1 Myxococcota bacterium
GCCGTCGTTGGGCACGTGCCGCAAGAGCACCCCCAGCTCGGCGTTCGGCTCGAGCACCTGGTTCAGCGCACCCGTGGGCTCGGTCGTGAACGTGCCGGCGTCGTTGTCGTCGATCACGAGCTGCAGGATCGTCAACGCCACCGGCCCGGTGTTCTTCAGCGTGATCACGCGCTCGACCGCCGAGCCCAGGCGAACGGCGCCGAATTCGACGTCGTCACCGGGGAGCACAGCCAGCACACCGAGCACGGGCGCTTCGCCTTCGCCTTCGCCCTCGGCGGGTTCTTCACCTTCGCCTTCGTCGCCGCCGCCAAGGTCGTTCACGCACTCGCTGGCCTGGCAGACCTTGCCGGCTTCGCAGTCTTCGTCGAGCACGCAGCCGGTCTGCGGCTCAGGTGGCGTCGGCGGCTCGGCGCACTCGCAGGACATGCCCAGCGAGACGAGCCACGCGGCGAGCAGCGGGCGAGAGAGGCGGGTCATGAAGGGTCCCTTGGAATCAACGGGGATCGCAGAGGCGCGGAGCGAGAGGCCGGGAAAGTCTGCCAACAACGATGCCGAGCGTACTCTGCAGCGAGTCACGCCGCCGGTTCCTGGGCGCACGGTTCAGCCGTCTTTCGCACAGCCACCTGTGCACCGGTTCTCGTCGAGCGACGGGCATGACGCGCTGCCGCACAGACCGTCCCGTGCCCCGGCTGGATCCCGCGGTGTTTTCGACACGTCGGGGGGGGCGTGGCAGCTTCCCGGCACTTCGGAGCACCCCCTGACCACCCGTTTTCTCGTCGTCGGCGCGCGGGCGCTGCCCGTGTTGTGCGCGCTTGGCGCGCTCGGGGCGTTGTTCAGCATGCCGGCGCAGGCTGTCGCCGACGGCACGCCGCTGACCGTGGTCACCCGCCGGAGCGTGTTCGGCAGCTCCATCGGCGTCGGCAACACGCTGATGGAGCACGACGGCCGCGTGAACTTCGCGGTGCGCGTCGAAGGGTCACAAGCGACGATCCCCCTCAACGACGTGCCCGCCGACGCCACCGTGGTCCAGGCCTTTTTGTTCTGGGGCGGCACCTTTGACACCGGCGGAGGCGTCAACCTCGACCGCAACGTCGACCTCATCCTGCCCAACGGCACGCTGCTGAACGATCTGTCGGTCGACAGCCTGCGGGCCGGCGAAGCCGCCCCGTCGACGACGAACCGCTGCGTCTCGCGCAACCATCCGGTTGCGGGTGAAATCGTGCAGATGTTCTCGTGCCGCCGCGAGATCACGAACCTGCTGCAGCAGCGGGGCTCGGGCGGCGCCGTCGGCACCTACGAGGTCAGCGACGTCAACCTGTCGCCGGGTGACTGCGCCGCCGAGCCCGCGACCTGCGAGGCCAAGTTCGGCGGTTGGGCGGTGGCTCTGCTCTGGCAATCGCCCACCGAAGCCGTGAAGCGCGACCTGGTCTTGAGCGACGGCTTCTTTGCCCTCGACGAACAAGGGGGCCAGAACGGCAACTTCTCGTCGGGCCTGTCGCCGGACTTCACCATCGACGGCATCGTCGTGGGCGGCGACGAGAGCGGTGAGCTGACGTTCCTGGGCTGGGAGGGCGACGCCCACCTCGGCGTGCCCCCGCAGAACCTCGCCGGCCCGTTCCGCTGCAACGACGGCCGCTGCGCCGACTTCATCGACGTGCGCTCGAACAGCAGCGCGACCCGCGTGCGCCTCGCCGATGCCACCAGCCGCGCGGGCAACCTGCTGAACGGCAGCAACAACAAATCGGGCGGCTCGCACCCCGGTCTCGACATCGACACCTTTGACATCGGCCGCACCGGCCTCGGGATCATCCGCACCGGCGACACCAGCCTGACCCTGCGCGCGGGCTCCGGCGACGGCGTCCCCGACGACGGCAGCGGCGGCTCGGGCGAGCTGTTCCTGCTCGGCTTCACGCTGGTGTCGGTCGAGACCTTTGCCCCGCGCTTCTTGAACGCCGGCACGCAGAAGGTCGTGCTCGAGCCGATCGCGGGTCCGGGTGAGACGATCAATTACATCTTGCGGGTGCGCAACGATGGCTCGGCTTCAGCAACGAGCACGATCATCAAGGACCAGCTGCCCGCCGGCGCCGCCTATCAGCCCGGCTCGACCACCAATACCTGCGGCGTCTCGTCTGCCGACGTGGCCGGTGCCTCACCGGTGTTGCGGCCCCAGGGCCTCAACGTGGGCACCCTGGCCATCGGCGCCGAGTGCGAGGTGCGCTTCAAGGCCACGATTCGCACGACGGTGAATGAGGGCGATGTGCTGCGGAATTTCTTTACCGTCGAGGCCAGCGGTGTGCCGCCGCTGTCGGTGGGCCCGGCGGTCACGACCATCGAAAACGCCCAGCTGTCGCAGCCGACCAAGAGCGTCGTCGTCGTCGGCGGCGGCGAGCCGGCGCCGGGCTCGACGTTGAACTACCGCTTCCGCATCGAGAACAACGGCTCGCGCCCGGCCCCCGACGTCAGCGTCGTCGACGACTTCCCGGCCCAGCTCGAAGGGCTGACGCTGGTGTCTGCGCCCGCCGGCGCCATCGTCGTCGTCACCGGCAACCACCTCGATGTCCAGAACATCGACATCCCCAGCGGGTCGTCGGCCGAGGTCGTCGTCAGCGCCCGCATCGTCGTCGGCACCGCCACCGGCACGGCCATCGTGAACCAGGCCGACGTCGACCAGCCTTCGCTGCCCCAGCCGCTGCTCACCGACGACCCCGCCGTCAACAACACCACCACCGATCCCACCGTGGTGCGCGTCACCTCTGGCATCGACCTGGCTTCGTCGACCAAGACCGCCGTCGACGTCAACGGCGGCCGTCTGGTCCCCGGCGACGTCGTCGAATTCCGCGTGCGCGTCGACAAGCGCGGGCCCGCGGCGACCGTGGTCACCGTCGACGACGACCTGCCGGCCAACGTCGGCAACTGCCAGGTGCAGGCGCCGATCCCGCCGGGCAGCTCGCTGCGCTGCGAGGCCGGTGGCGTGAACAACACCGGGCGCGTCACGGCCATCGTGGGCTTCGCCGGACCCGGCGTGGCCACGTTCATCTTTCGCGTGACCGTGAACGCCACCGCGCCCGACGGCGCCACCATCGGCAACACCGCGCTTCTGACGCCGCTGGCCGACCCGAGCCTCGCGCTGAACGTGTCGTCGCCGCCGCTGGTGGTCTTTGCCCGCCCCGATCTGCAGGTGCAAAAGGCCGTGGTCTCAGAGAATGGCGCCCCCCTGGCGGGTGGTCAGGTCAGGCCCGGCGACCTGTTGCGCTACACGCTGACGCTCACGAACCCCGGCACGGTCGCCGCCAACAACGTCGTCATCACCGACGCCGTCGACGCCAACCTGACGAGCATCGTCGCCCTCGACGGCGGCACCGTCGCCGGCCAGGACGTGCGCTTCACCCTGGCTTCGCTCGCGGTCGGGGCCACGGCCACGGTGCGCTTCGAGGCCCGCGTGCGCGCCGGCGTCGTCGACGGCACCCGCATCGAAAACGTCGCCCGCGGCGGCGCCGCCGCACCGCAGGTGGCCGTCGGCTCCAACGTCGTTGTCGTCGTCGTCCGCGCCGCCCCGGTGTTGACGGTGACGAAGACTGTCGTCGACCGAAACGCCGCGCCGTTTCGACCCGGCGACGTCGTCGGCTACAGCATCACCATCCGGAACACCGGCGACGGCGTGGCCCGCGACGTGGTCGTGCGCGACGTGCTCGACCCGAGCTTTGCCGCGCCCCTCTTCACCAATGGCGGACGCCTGCAAGGTGGCGCTGTCGTGTTCGACGACGCCACCGTCGCCGCCCTCGACAGCATCGCCGTCGGCGGCACGGTGACCCTGGGCTTCGACGCCCGCCTTTTGTCTGTGTTGCGAAACGGCAACGTGGTGGCGAACCAGGCCGAGGTGACGACGCCATCGCTGCCGGCGGCGACGACGCTGTCGGATGATCCGTCGACGGCCGCGGCCCTCGATCCGACGCGCTTCAGCGTCACGAGCCAGGCTGCGCTGGCGGTCAAGAAGACCGTCACTGACGACAACGGCGGCGCGCTCCTGCCCGGCGAGACCGTGACCTTCGTGCTCGCCGTCGAAGCCAGCGGCGACGCGCCCGCCGAAGGCATCGTCGTCGAAGACCCCCTCGACGCCCGCCTGACCTTCATCGGCGCCAGCGACGGCGGCACCTTTGCGGCCGGCCGCGTGCGATACCCGGCCTTTGCGCTCTCGCCCGGCGCCCCGCGCCTGCTGCGCTTCACGGCCCGCGTGGCCACGCCGCTCGCCGACGGCACCACCATCGACAACCAGGCCACGACGTCGTCGACGACGGCGGCCACGGTGCTGTCCGACGATCCCAACACCGCCGCTCCCCTCGACCCGACCCGGCTGCGCGTCACCTCACGCCCGGTGTTCGACACCTCGACAAAGACCGTCGTCGACATCGACGGCGACGGCGTGTTCCGGCCGCGGAACCGCGTCCGCTACACCCTCGTCGTCGAAAACACCGGCAGCGAAAACGGCGTCGGCGTGCAGGTGCGCGACACGCTGCCGGTCGAGCTCGTGAACGTCACCGCCGCTCCCGGCGGCGTCGTCGCCGGCCGCGACGTCATCTTCAACGTCGGCGCCGTCCCCGTCGGCGCCTCGCGCACGCTGACCATCGAAGGCGACATCGTGCGCCCCCTGGCCAATGGCACCGTGGTGTCGAACCAGGCCGTCATCCGCTCGTCGGCGGCGAACAACAACGCCCAGCCCGACGTCGTCACCGACGACCCGGCCACAGCCACCCCCGACGACCCGACGCGCTTCACCGTCACCAGCAACCCGCGCCTGCTGGTGCAGAAGACCGTCGTCGATGCAAACGGCGCCCCCGCCGAGCCGGGCGACACGCTCACCTGGAGCATCACCCTGAGAAACGATGGCGACCGCGACGCCGACAACGTCAGCGTCACCGACGTCGTCGACGCCAACCTCGACAACGTCGTCCCCCTCGATGCCGGCGTGCTGACGGGCACCACCATCACCTGGACCCGAGCCAGAATTGCCGTCGACGCCAGCGTCACCGTGCGCTTCACCAGCGTCGTGCGCACGCCGCTCAACAACGGCACCCTCATCAGCAACCAGGCGCGCGCGGCGCTCGGCGAAGCGGGCGTGCCCGGCGCGCCGTTCCTCTCCGACGATCCAGCGACCGCCGCCGTGAACGACCCGACGCGCGTGCAGGTGGTCTCGGCCGCCGACCTGTCGACGTCGACGCTCGAGACCTTCAACGCCGCCGGCACCGCGATCGCCCGCGCGGCCCCGGGCGATGTCGTCGAGTACCGCCTGGTCGTGGCCAACCGGGGGCGGGCCACAGGCGCTGCCGTCACCGCCAATGTGCCGTTCCCCGCCGGCTTCGTCGTCGTCGACGCTGCGGGCGGCACCGTCGGCGGCTCCGTTGGCAGCGGCACCACCGTCATCCTGGCCGTCGGCGACGTCGCCCCCGGCGCCACCATCGAGCGGCGCATTCGCGTGCGCCTGCCGACGCCCATCGACGACGACACCGCCTTTGACGTGCAGGCCGCGCTCTCCGGCACGGGCATCGTCACGCCGTTTCGCACCGACGATCCGTCGACGGCGGCGGCCTCGGACCCCACGCGCTTGATTGTCGACAGCGCGCCGATCTTTACCTTGCAGAAGACCGTCGTTGACGACGACGCCGCCAGCGACGGCGGGGCGATCGAGCCCGGCGACACGGTCACCTACACCCTGACCCTGCAGAACACCGGCAACGCCGTGGCCCGCGACGTCGTCGTCGAAGACCCGCTGCCTGCCCAGGTCCAGCACGTCTCTGGCGGCCGCCTGACCGGCACCACCGTCTTCTTTGATCGGGCCAACGACCCGCGGCTCGTGGCCCTCGTGCCCGGCGCCGCGCCCGTCACCCTGCGCTTCACCGCGCGGGTGAGCCCAGCGACCGCCTCGGGCGTCGTCGTCGACAACCAGGGCCGCGTCCAGGTCTCGGGCGTCGTCGGACCGGGCGCCGTCATCACGCCGTCGGACGATCCGGCCACCGCCACCGCCCTCGACCCGACCCGCTTCAGCGTCACGGCGCTGCCGCGCCTGTCGGTCGAAAAGACCGTCGCCGGCACCAGCCGCGTTTTCGCCCCCGGGGACACAGTTGCGTATTCGTTGCTCGTGACCTCGAGCGGCACGGCGCCGGCCAGCGGCACCCTCGTTGACGACCTCGCCGCCGCGTTTTCGTCGGTCACCCCCGGACCGGGCCTGGCTTTCAACGCCGGCACCCGCCAGCTGTCCGCGACCATCGCCGCGCTCGCGCCCGGCGCCACGCGCACCTTGACCTTCACCGCCGTGGTCGGCCTCGCGGTGCGAAACGGCACCGTCGTCGAGAGCCAGGCCCGCGTCACCGGCGCCGGCTTCGAAACGACGCCGTCTGACGATCCGACCACGACGGCGCCCCTCGACCCGACGCTCATCACCATCGACGCCAGCCCCGACCTGTCCACGAGCAGCAAGGTTGTCGTCGACGAAGACGGCCCGCCGCTCTTGCCCGGTGATCGCCTGCGCTACACGATCTCGGTCATCAACACCGGCACCGGCACCGCCGCCGACGTGCGCGTCACCGACGCCGTCGATGCCGCGCTGGTGCGGATCGTCGACGTCGCCGACGGAACCAGCGCCGGCAACGTCGTCGTCTTTGACGCCACCACCAACCCGGCCCTCGCCGCCGTGGGCCGCGGCCAGCGCGTTGAGCTGACGTTCACCGTCGAGGTGCTGGCGACGGTCAGCGACGGCAGCGTCGTCGACAACCAGGGCTCGATCGTCTCCCGCGACGTCGTGGGCGCCGTCTTGACCGACGACCCGGCCACCGCCGCCGTCGACGACCCGACCCGCGTCACCGTGCGGGCGCCGAGGTTGGTCGTGCAGAAGAGCGTCGCGGGCTCGGCTTTCGTGCCGGGTCAGGCCGTCGAGTACGTCGTCACCATCGAGAACCAGGGCAGCGTGGCCGCCAGCGGCGTGAGCCTGCGCGACGTGCTGCCGGCGGCGCTGACGTCGCCGACCGTCAACGGCGTCGCGGTGACGGGCGGGGTGGCGACATCCCTCGTGGGCACGTTGGCACCCGGCGCCTCGCAGACGGTGCGCATCGGCGGCGCCATCGACATCTTTGCCGTCGGCGGCAGCGTCGTCGAAAACCAGGCCGAGGTCAGCGCCAACGAAGTCGGCGTCGCCGTCGTCTCCGATGACCCGGCCACGGCGGCGCCCCTCGACCCCACCCGCCGCCCCATCGACGCCAACGAGACCTACACCGGGGGCATCGAGCTGTTCCTCGTCGACGCCGCCGGCACCGTGGGCGCGCCGGTCAGCGGTCCGGTCGACACCGGGCAGCGCGTGCGCGCGCGCATCACGCTGGTCAACTCGGGCACGCAGACCGGCCGGGCCGTGGTGCTCGAGGTGCCCCTCTCGCCCCTGCAGTTCATCGCCGACGAGACCACCCAGGGCGGCCTCATCGACGACGACGGCGACGTCCGCTGGACCGCCTCGCAGCTGCCGGCGCTGACCAACTTCGCGCCCGGCGCCACCATCGTCGTCGAGCTCGAGGGGCAGGTCGCGTCGCCGTTGCCCGACGGCACCGTCATCCCCGTGCAGGGCGAGGTCACGAGCATCTCATCGACGACGCCGACCCTCATCGGGCCGGCGTTCTTGCGCGTGCGCGCGCGGCCCGACCTGTCGGCCAGCACCAAGGAAGTCATCGACGTCGACGGCGGCCTGGTCGAGCCCGGCGACGTGCTCACGTGGCGCATCACCGTCTTGAACGACGGCGGCAGCGAAGCCAGAAACGTCGTCGTCGAAGACGCCATCCCCGCCGGCATGCGCTACCTGTCGGGCAGCACCCGCCTGGCCGGCACGCCACCGACGGCGGCGCTGGCGTCGTCGACGGGCGCGCCGGCCAGGCGGGTGCTGCCCGACAGGTAGCGC
>JBKJNL010000147.1:0-4959 GCA_046593615.1 Myxococcota bacterium
GGTGACGACGTCGAAGAGGCCACGGACGGCGCCGAGGTCATCGACGACGTCACCGCCTGGCACGTGCTGGAGCACGTCGCCGAGCCCCGGCCCTTCCTCGCCCGCCTGCGCGAGCTGCTCGCGCCCGGCGGCGTCGCGGTCATCGCCGTGCCGAACATCGAAAGCGTCGAAGCCCGCCTCGGCGGCGACGCCTGGTTCCACCTCGACGTGCCCCGCCACCTGCACCACTTTTCGCCCGTGTCGTTGCGCCGTCTGGTGACGAGCAACGGCTTCGACGTCGTCGACGTCGACACGTTTTCCATCGAGTACGGCCCCTTCGGGCTGCTGCAGACCGCGCTGAACATGCTGCCCATCGAGCGCAACGCGCTCTACCAGCTGGCCAAGCACGGCCGCCGGCTGTCGAGCTTCCCGCTCTCGACGTCGGCCGCCCTGGTGGCCGTCGCCGCCGCCGGCGGCGTCGCCGCCGTCGTTGGCAGCGCCGTCGAGGCCGCCGTCGGCCGCGGCGGCAGCGTCACGATGTGCTTGCGGTCGGCCTGATTCAGCCGATCAAGGCGCCGCTTCCGAACACGAGCCAGCCGTCGCGGCGTGCACGGCCGCACCGACGGGCGTGTCGCCGACGGCATTCAAAAACAACCCGAGCTTGCGACACAGCGCCGCATCGGCGGCGACGGCCGAGGCAACGTCGGCAACGCCCTCGTCGACGCGTCCGAGGTCGATGCGGGCGAGGCCGCGGTTGTAGCGGGCGCTGCCAAACCCGGGGTCGAGCTGCACGGCCATGTTGGCGGCGTGTTCCGCTCCCACGCGGTTGCCCGTGGCGCTCTCGGCGGAGCTGAGGGAATTCCAGACGTCGGGCAGCCGCCGGTTGAACGTCAGCGAGCGCTTCAGATGGTGCTTGGCAAGATCGTAGCGGCCAGCCTCGAGGTACTCGATGCCGAGATAGCCGTGGGCCAGGCTGCGACGTGTGGGCTGGACGTTGTTTTGGTCCTGGATCTCGATGGCGCGAAGCAGCGCGAGCTCGGCCTCGACGACCCGGTTCTCCCGCAGGAGGGCTTCGCCCAGTTGAACCCAGGCGCCGTCGAACACCGCCGCTGTCGGCTGGGTGACCACGCCCTGCCAGAGAACGACGTCGCCGCCGCGCCAGTCTTCGTTGCGCGCCACCGTGCGGGCGGCGAGCCCGACGACGATCAGCGCGGTGACCGCGACCGCAAGGGCCCGACTGCGCGTCGCCAGGTGCGTCAGGCCGAGACCGAGCCCAAGGCAGAACGCGACGCTCGGCAGATACAAATAACGCTCGGCAACCAGCACTGGAATCGGTACAATATTCAACACGGGCAACAAGAAAATAATATACCACAGAACCAGGAGTCCCGCGGTTCGGCTGCGCACCATGACTGCCAGGACACCGACCAGAAGCCCGGAGCAAATGACCGTTGCCGAAATCCCGCGGAGATCCGTGGTCGACATGATCGGCGGAATGATGTGCAGCAGGTATAGATTGATCGGCAGCAGCTCAAGGGAAACATACATCACGAAACACCACAGCGACGTCATCACTATGGTGACAGGGCCGCCACCCCAATGCTCAACGATGACGTCATTGGATCGACCAATCAACATGAAGTTCGCCAGAAACAACAAGGCGATCAATCCGAACGGAACAATGGCCAGCACTGCGCCCGGCTTCACATTGCCACGGCGCCACTCGAGAACCAGCAGCAGCGCCGGGAGCATGAAGCCGATCGACTTGCACAACAGGGACAGCATGAAAAAGAGAAAACTGACGAGATAGTGCCGGCGCCCGGTATCGCTCGGTTCATAGAAAATGATGCTCAGCAGAAGAAAGCTGGTGAACATCGGGTCCTTGAGAGCCGATATCCAGACCACAGACTCACAGTGAGCCGGGTGAACGGCGAAAATGATACCGGCCACCATCGCTGCCGCGCTGGAAAAGCGAAGCCGACGACCAAGCACGACGACCAGGGCTGACGTGAGTGCGTGGAAACCGATGTTGGTCACATGATAGGGAAGCGGGTTCAGTCCGAAGAGCCGGTGAATCATCCAGTACACGGTATCCCGCAGCGGGAAGTACTCGATGAACCCGCCGAGGTGGGCGTGCTCAAAGGACCACAACCCAACGAGCGATCCGACGCTCGTGTCGAGGATGCGGTCGTTCCCCAGGACATAGAGCGGGTCGTCCCAGCCCGACCACCCGCACAACATGGCGTTGCCAAAGACGGCGACGGCGCAGACGACGACGACGACGACGGCGCGGGTCCAGCTCAAGCCACTCAGATGAGGTCTCGCTTCTGAAGGCGCCACGCCGCCAGGCTCAGCACCGCGGCGGCGTAGACGAGACCGTAGGCCGCACTGCGCAGCAGCGACGCTCCGTCAAGCGGCACGCCGTGCAGAGCGGGCGTCAGATCAAATCGTCCAAACGCCGGAAGCAGGCGGGTCGCCAACAGTGCGAGTTGCTCGGTTGTGCCGTCGAGCTTGGCCGTGATGACGGCGTCGAGGGCATAGGCCAGCCGCCCCAGGATGAAGACGAGGATGATCAAGAGTGAGCTCACCGCCACCGACGAATTGACGCCGAAGAGGATCGCGAAGCTGACGATGATCAAGGCCTCAAAGGAGTTGAAGATGGCAGCGAGCAGCACGGTCGGGGCGTCGTTGGCGGCACCTGTGACGACCAGCAGACCGGCGAGAACGGCGCCCAGCGCAACGTTGGTGATGACGATGAGCGCCGCCGATGCCAGGAAGCGCGCCGACACGTAGGCTGCCCGTGAGATGGGCCGCGCCAACACGAGGTGGACCTGGCGGGTGTCGATCTCGCGCGCGACCGTCGACAGCGGAACAATCGCCGCCAAGGCGACGGAGACCAGCGCGATGAACGCCAGGCCCACGTCGATGAGCACCCGGCTCTCCTGGCTGGCCGCCAGCTCCTGGAAAACCAGCGAGGCGATGACCAGGGCGATGCCCGCCGCAAAAATCGTGGCAAAGATGCGGCTGCGGACGAAGTCGAAGAAGCCGGCAACGGCCAGCGCGACGATCGGTTTCATGCGGCGGTCCCCTGGTTCAGCAGATGGAGCACCCGGTCCTCGAGACGCGGGCTCTCCCGACGCACCTCGTTGACGCGCACCCCTTTCGCCTGAAGCGCAGCGACGATGGCGAACGGGTCGTCGACGTCGACGGCGAGGGCCCATTGGTCACCGTGGCGGCTGACCGTTCCGAATGACTTCAACACACTCTCGTCGGCGGCGCCGGCGACGAAGATCAGCCGGGCGCGGCTCTCGCCCATCGCTTCGAGGATGGTGCCGGAAAAGACCAGGTGGCCGCCGTTGATGACGATGACGTCGTCGCAGAGGGTTTCGACGTCGGCGAGGACGTGGGTCGAAAACAAGATGGTCTTGCCGGCCTGGTGCACGTCGCGAATCAGGTCACGGACTTCACGGCGTCCGACCGGATCGAGGCCGCTCATCGGTTCGTCGAGCAGCAGCAGGGGCGGGCCACCGATGAGGGCCAAGGCGATCCCGAGGCGCGTCTGCATGCCCTTGGAAAACGTCCGGGTCACAGCCTTTGACGTCGTCGACAACCCGACGCGCTCCAGCAACCCGAGATCAGTCTCCGCCCCCGCAAGGCGCGCGTGGACCTCGAGCGTCTCCCGGGCCGACAAGTGGGGTGGCAGCGCCGGTGAGTCGGGGAGGTAGCCGAAGTTGCGTCGCGCCGACGGCCGCGCGGGATCCTCATCAAAGACGCGCACGGTGCCCGAGGTCGGGCGGCTGCCGCCGATGAGGTGCCGCATCGTCGTCGACTTGCCCGCGCCGTTGGGGCCCACGAACGCGACCGCCGAGCCCTGGCGGACCACGAAGCTCAGGTCGCTCAACAGCGTTCGCGGCCGACCCAGGAAGCCCACCGGGATCGTCTTGGTCAGGCGCTCAACGTGGATTGCAGCTGTCATCGGCATGGCTCCAGGCGCGCGCGTCCTTCGGGGGTGATGGTCCAGCATTGACCTGGCAGATGGATGGGAGGCTCGTGCCCTTGTTCGAGGACTTCGTCGAGCGTGGGGATGCGGCCCTGGTTCAACTTGAACTGGCCGACGATGGACTCGAGCCGGGTCTTCTCACAGTTCGACAACACCGGCCCGGCCCGGGCGAGCAGCAGCTCGCGCTCGTCCGAACCCGCGCGCGCTGCCGCGTTGGCCAACTCGTCCCGGAGTTGGCTGCACTGCAGAGCAGCGTTCTCGAGGCGGTTGGCGAGAGGGGTCAAGTAGGCGGGTCCCCCCAGCGCGACCGACTCTCGGTAGCGCGCCGCAGCCGCGGGAAAATTCAGGCGCCCGAAATGCTCAAGGAAACCCATCATCCGCGGAAAATCAGAGTCGCGCGGGAAAGCCGCTCGGCCCCGCTCCAAGATGGTGCTCAACCGATCAGCGCGCTCGGGGTTCGTGAGGACCACGATGACGCCGAAGTGATAGGCCAGCGCGAATTGCGGGTCGAGCGTGGTCACGACATCGACCTCGTTGGCCACGGTGGGAAAGCCGGCGCGCTCGGCGACGCGGGACCCAAGCGTCTGCACGAGCCCGATCCAGGCCAGGTCAGCCGCGGCCATGCGGCGGCCCAACAGCGCCGCCTCCATCGTCGCTGCGCTCCACCGCGCGCCATCGATGTGAACCTCGGGAGCGGGCGGCCGCAGGAGCGCGCCGACCGCGAACAACAAGATGCTGATCACCAGGCGGTTCATGGAGTGCCATCAGCTTCTGGGGGACAGAAAAGAGAAGAGGCGCACAAGGCGCCTCTACTCCGCGATCGCTGTTGCGATCAGTCGCAGGCGTTCGAGACGTTGGTGATGATGTTGCCATCGGTGATGGTCCAGGTGTCGAAGCCGGCGGTGCCGAAGTCGAGGCTGGTGGACGCGGCGGTGCCGGTAAAGGTGTTGGTGCCCGTGCCGGCCGAGTAGCCGTAGCGG
>JBKJNL010000246.1:0-5605 GCA_046593615.1 Myxococcota bacterium
CTGCGCGGCTCGCCCTACGCCGAGGGCCGCACCCTCAGCGGAGCCGCCGCGCTGTTGCGCGGCGCCGCCGTCGGCAAGCACGCCGCCGAGCGCAACGAGCTGGCCCGCGAGCTCACGCTGGTCGAGCCCCGCGTCGCCCGCCGCTGAGCTGAACGCTGTTCCGCGAGCACCGACGACGACAAAACGACGACAAAAACGACGACAAAATCGACGACAAAAACGAGCAGGGCCGCACGGTGTGCGGCCCTGTTTTCGTCTGGTCTCGCGACCCGTTGCAGTCGCTGATCGACGTCGTCAGCGGGCCAGCACGGCGGCGGCGAGCTCTTGCAGGCGCAGGCCTTCGTCGGGCGTGACCTCGCAGCGCGCGGGGCTGAAGGGCAGCCAGAAGCAGGGCTCGGGCGAGAGCTCGATCATCTCGGTGGGCAGGCCGATGGGCGAGCGGCCGGTGAGCTGGGACCAGAGCATGACGGCGTAGACGTACGAGGCCTTTGCCCCCGGGTGGCCGCCCCCGCCGCAGGGTTGGCCGCCGCCGCACACCGTCGTCGACGACGGCGTCGAGGCGGCCTGCAGGCTGCCGTCGGGCAGGGCGTCGATGAACAGGAACTCGAGGGCTTTGTCGGTGGGCGGCAGGTTGTCCTCGGCGCGCACGCCGACGGCGGAGACGATGGCCCGACCGGCGTTCACCGGCAGCGCCGTCGTCGTCGGCCGCGCCGAGAACCAGCCGGTGAGGCCGGCTTCCATGCCGTCCATGGTGCCGAGGATCGCGTTGCGGTTGGCCGTCGCCGGCATGGGCAGGAACACCAGCAGCTGCGCGCCGTGGTCGACAGCGACGGCCTGCCATTGATCGACGCCGCCGCCGGCGGCCAGGTTCGCGCTGTCGTTGAAGGGCAACAGCTGCAGGGCAATGGCGTCGACGGGTTGGCGCTCGACCGAGGCCAGCGATGAGCAGCCCGACGACGCCGTGGCCTCGCAGCGGAAGTCGCCGTTGTCGCCGGTGCCGCCGCGGGGTTGGCCGCGCACGTTGTCGGCGACCTCACGACAGCCGTCGGCGAAGTCGCAGGGCGCGCAGGTCTGGCGCAGGCCGGCGGCGATGCAGCTGCAGGTGCCGGACTCGGTGACGACGGGGGCGCAGCGCTTCTGTCCGGCCAGCCCGATGCACAGGTTGCCCGACGGACAGCCGGCGTCGTTGCTGCATGTCTGGTTGCCGGCGACGGCGAGGCGGCAGCGATCGGGGCAGTGCACGTTGCCGTTGTTGGTCTGGGTCACCGTCGCCGGGCAGGGGCGGTTCTCGTCGAGCAGCAGCTGTCGGGCATCGAGCGAAAACCGGATCTTCTCGATGGGCTCGACGCGGTCGGCGTCGGCCGGCAGCTGGGCCGACAGATCGCGCAGCACGGCAGCGACGGCGCCGTGGGCGGCGTCGCCGACGTCGCTGGTGTCGCCGTCGCGGTTCAGATCGCGGCTGGTGTTGAAGCCGTAGTTGCTGTTGCCGACCAGCAGCAAGCGAAACGTCCTGCCGGCTTCGTCGCACACAGCGCCGCGGCCGTCGTCGTCGCCGTCGGCCTGGTCGCCGTTGGCCACGTCGACGCAGTTGTCGGAGGCGTTGTCGACGCCATCGCCATCTCGGTCGCCATCGCAGGCGTCGCCCTGGCCGTCGCCGTCTTGATCGCGCTGGTCGCCGTTGCCGGTGCTCGGGCAGTTGTCGCTGACGTCGAGGACGCCATCGCCGTCGTCGTCGTCGTCGCAGGCGTCGCCGAAGCTGTCGCCGTCGAGGTTGCTCTGGTTGCTGCCGGCGAGGTCGGGGCAGTTGTCGTTGGCGTTTTGCAGTCCATCGCCGTCGCGATCGGCGTCGCAGGCATCGCCGAGGTCGTCGGCGTCGGCGTCGGCTTGATCGACGTTCACGACCGCGGCGCAGTTGTCGTCGCCGTCGACCACGCCGTCGTCGTCGTCGTCGTCGTCGCAGGCGTCGCCGGCGCCATCGGCGTCGAGGTCGGCCTGGTCGCCGTTGTCGACGGCGGCGCAGTTGTCGTCGCCGTCGATGACGCCATCGCCGTCGCCGTCGCGGGGCTCGCCTTCGCCTTCGCCTTCACCGACGACTGCTTCGCCCTCGCCTTCGCCGACGACGGCTTCGCCTTCGCCTTCGCCCTCGCCTTCACCGACGACTGCTTCGCCTTCGCCTTCGCCCTCGCCTTTACCGACGACGGCTTCGCCCTCGCCTTCTGCTGCTGGCGCCGGGTCGCGGGTCGCGACAGCCGGGCGGTCGTCGACGGGCGCCGGGCAGCCGAACAGGAACGCGAGGAGCAAAGCGGGGAAAAATCGCATGGGGAAGCCACCGTAACGACCCAGTCCTGGCCTCACATCGACCATTCGCCGGGGACCCACGAAAGAAAAAGACCGCCTCACGGCGGTCTCTTTCATCGTCTCCTCAGGGCGAGCCCTGAAGAAGCGGGGGGCTGACTCATTCCTTCTTCAGCTTGCCCTTGAGCGCGTCGGCCAGCGTGCCCATGCCGCTGCCGGTCGACGTCAGGTAGGCGCGGTAATCGATGCCCTGCTCGGCCTTTGAGACGGCCTTGATCGACAAGCCGATCTTGCGGTCGTCGGCATCGATGTCGATGATCATGACTTCCTTTTCGTCGCCGACCTTCAAGAACTTCCGCGGGTCGTCGACGTGCTCGTCGGCGATCTCGGAGACGTGGATGAGGCCTTCGACACCGGGCTCGATCTCGGCGAACGCGCCGAAGTCGGTGATCTTCGTGATCTTGCCCTTCACGCGGCTGCCACGCGGGTAGGCAGCGGGGATGCGGCTCCACGGATCTTCGTGCAGCTGCTTGATGCCCAGCGAGATGCGCTCGTTCTCGGCGTCGATGTTGAGCACGACGGCTTCGACGTCGTGGCCCTTCTCGTACATTTCCGAGGGGTGCTTCACGCGGGTCGTCCACGACAAGTCGCTGATGTGCACCAGACCGTCGATGCCTTCTTCGATGCCGACGAAGATGCCGAAGTCGGTGATGTTGCGAACCTGGCCGCGGATGACGGCGCCGACCGGGTACTTCTCGTTGAGCGTGTGCCAGGGATTCGGCTCGATCTGCTTCATACCCAGCGAGATGCGCTTGTTCTCGACGTCGATGCCGAGAACCATGGCCTCGACCTCATCGCCGATGTTCATGATCTTCGAGGGGTGCTTGACGCGCTTCGTCCAGCTCATCTCGGAGACGTGGATGAGGCCTTCGACTCCGGGCACGAGCTCGATGAACGCACCGTAATCGGTGAGCGAAACGACCTTGCCCTTGACGCGGTTGCCCACGGGGAAGCTCGTCTGCGCCGTCGTCCACGGGTCGGCCTGGATCTGCTTGAGACCAAGCGAGACACGTTCCTGCTCGCGGTCGAAGCGGAGGACCTTGACAGTCACTTCGTCGCCGACCTGGAAGAGCTCGGAGGGGTGGTTGACCCGGCCCCAGCTCATGTCGGTGATGTGCAGCAGGCCATCGATGCCGCCGAGGTCGACGAACGCGCCGTACTCGGTGATGTTCTTGATGACGCCGGCCATGACCGCGCCTTCTTCGAGCTTCTGCAGCGTGATGCCCTTGAGCTGGTCACGTTCCTTCTCGAGGAGGGCCCGGCGGGACAACACGATGTTGCCGCGCTTCTTGTTGAACTTGATAACCTTGAACTTGTACTTCTCGCCGATCAACTTATCCAAGTTGCGGATCGGGCGAAGGTCGACCTGGCTGCCGGGCAAGAACGCCTTGACGCCGATGTCGACCGACAGGCCGCCCTTGACGCGCGAGACGATGATGCCTTCGACGACTTCGTCACGCTCGCAGGCGGCGGAGATTTCGTCCCAGATCTTGAGCTTGTCGGCCTTTTCCTTCGAGAGGACGATGAGGCCGTAGTCGTTCTCGCGGCTCTCGACGAGGACGTCGACGGAGTCGCCGGACTTCACGCTCACCTGGCCGTTGATCATCGGGAATTCATTGAGGGCCACCATGCCCTCGGACTTGAATCCGACGTCGACCAGCACGTGGTCCTTGTGCACCGAGATGATCGTTCCTCGAACGATCTCTCCCTCGGCGACTTCATCACGGGCGAATGACGCCTCGAGCAATTCAGCGAAGCTCGGCTCGGCGCTCATCGCCTGGGTAACACTCGTCATATCTTGGAATCCTTCTCTCTGAACCACCGATCTGACAGTTTCACTGCTTCTGTTGCGCGGGCCCAGCGGCCGGGAGCGGGGAAGAGCTGAACGGGCAGATCCGGGCGGTCCTCGACGGTGAAGCGGCCTCTCAGCCGGCGCAGGACACCGCGTTTTCAAGCGCGACGGTCGATCCCTGCTGGGGAACCCCTGAAGCCAGGGGACGGCTCGTAGCGAATCAGTTCGCCTCGACGACGTCGCCGGAATGGCAATCCGGCCCCCCGAAGTCAAAGGAGTTGTGGCGGCCGACGCGGGCAACCTCCGCTCTCCCGGAACCCCGGCCGCCGCTCTTCCTGGTCGTCGCCGGTCGTTGCTGGTCGTCGCTGGTCGTCGCTGGTCGTTGTCGCCGTCGTTCCCGGCCGTCGTCGGCGTTGCCGGCGCGGTGCTCGTCGACGATGGTGCGGCGATGGATCTGGTGGTGCTGCACGAACAACCCGCGGTCGACGGCGCCGTCGTCGTCGACAAGCCCGCCGGGATGCTGGTGCACAACTCGGCCTGGGCCGGCCCGCGCGAGCACACGCTCACCGACCTGGTGCGCACCCGCTTTCCCGAGGCGGTGCCGGTGCACCGCCTCGATCGGCAGACGAGCGGCGCCATCGTGTTTGCCAAGCGCAGCAGCGGCGCCGAGGCTCTGCAGCAGCAGCTGTCGTCGTCGTCAAAGCCGTACCTGGCGCTGGTGCGCGGCCACGTCACAGGCGTCCTCGAGGTCGACCACGCCATCACGCGCGAGCGGGGCGACGACGACGACGACAAAGGTGCGCAAGACGCCCGCTCGCGCATCGTGCCCATCGCCTGCTCCGACGTCGACCGCTGCTCCCTCGTCGTCGTCGTGCTGTTCACCGGGCGCAAGCACCAGGCGCGGCGCCACTGCAAGCACGTCGACCACCCGGTGCTCGGCGACGCCACCCACGGCAAGGGATCGATGAACCGCGCCTATCGCGAGCAGCACGGCCTGGCCCGCATGGCCCTGCATGCGCTGCAGGTCACGCTCGACGGCGTCGTCGTGAGGGCCCCGCTGCCGCGCGACCTGGGCAACACACTCGCGCGGCTGTTTCCGGGCCGCGATCTCGAGGCGGCCACCGGCACCGTGCTCACGCCGACGGGGCCGGCGCTGGCGCCGTGGTCATGAGGCCCCCCGCACGGCAGCGGTGTCGACGACAAGACGGTCGACGATCCGGGCTCCGAGCCGGCGGAGCAAACACGACGGTCCTGCTGGTGCGGCTCAAACGCCGACGACGGTGAGCAGCTGCTGCGCCGCCGAAACGCCCTCGTCCCACTGTCCGAGGCGGGCACAGAGGACGGCCTGCTGGAGGGCCGTGGCGGCGTCGCCACGCCGCCCGAGCGCCGCAAAGATGCGACCGAGCTGGCTGCGCAACCGGGCCTCAAGGATGGGGTCGCCGATGCCGTCGGCCAGCA
>JBKJNL010000342.1:0-3213 GCA_046593615.1 Myxococcota bacterium
GGTGACGACGCCGACGCGAAAATCGGTGTCGTAGGCGGCCAGCACCTGCAGGAAGCCGCAGCCCGACAGCTCGCCGGCCAGCTGCGCGGCGGACGGGTTGTGGAAGCGGCACACCCCCGGCCGGCCGTCGCCGGATGCGTCGCCGGAGGCGTCGCCGGAGGCGTCGTCGCAGCGGGCGAAGTCGCCGAGGGCAGTCACCGGGATCGGACAGGCCGTCAGGTCATCGTTCAGGAAATTCCGGGCGATCTCATCTTGCTCCTCTTGCATCGAGCCGGAGTTGTCGACGACGACCAGGATGTCGGTGCGCTGATCGTCGAGCGCGAAGTCCTGGTACGCGGTGGGGCCGCACGCCTCATCGACGTGCTCGAACACGCGCCGGTTGCAGCCCCCCAGGCCGACCGCGCCGGTGACAGCGACGACGACGACGACGACGACCGGAAATGAGCTGCGTTGCATGGCGGCCTCCGCTCCCTGTTTGGGGCGGGGCCGGCGGATCCGTCAGCGGACCAGGATCCGGACTGGCGCGGGGATGATCGCGGCCGGAACGGTCCGCGTGGGCGGCCAGCGTTGCAGGCGACGCTCGATGATCCGCCGCAGGCCGGCGTCGGCGTCGACGTGGGCCAACAAAATTTGCCGCGCCGACGACGAACGATCGCGCCACAACAACGTCACGGCAGCGCCGCGCACGTCGACGTCGCCGTCGTGCAAGAGCGCGCCGCAAAACCGCAGGAGCTGTCCGCGCTGCTGCGCCCGATCCCCCTGGGCCAGCGCACCCTGCACGCGCAGCTCGGTGATGGCGCTGGCCCGCAGCAGCGCAAAAGCGCGCTGGTCGTCGGCGTCGTCGTGGTCGTCGTGGTCGTCGGCGACGCCAGTGGGCGCGCGCGCCCCCAACAAGCGCGCAGCCCGGGCCCGGTGCACCACCGAGGCGGCTTCGTCGACGACGACGGCCCGCAGTGCGGCGCGCGACACCGCGGTGATCGCGGCGCGCGGCGGCAGAGAATCAATCCCATCGAGCAGCGGTGGCGCGCCGGCGACAGCGCCGACAACGACGACGACGACGACAGCCAACATCACGGATGCACCCAAGGGCTCGCCTGCAGGATCTGTCCCTGCGACGGCGACAGCGACGTGCTGGTGATGCGCGCCACCTCGAAGAACATCAGGTTGTCGCGCGACGCCGGCGACTCGCCGGTGTCGGCGACGTTGTCGTAGAGGTCGACGTCGCTGAAGCGATCGTTCTCCTGGGTGTGGAAGAGGCCCAGGAAGTGTGCGCTCTCGTGGGCCAGGGCCACGGCGAAGCCCTCGGGGTCCGAGGCGAGAAACGAGGTCGCGACGACGACGCCGGAGCGGTTGGTGCCTGTGGCGAACGGCACCCCCGGAACGCCCGGCGACAGGCCGAGCAGGAACGGGCCAAAGGGGCCGCACTCGAAGCGCTCGACGAAGAACAGGTTGATGCGATCGGGCACGCCGCGCTGGACCAGGTCGTCGAGGTCGCCGCCATCACAGCGCGGCTCGTCGAGCACCACGGTGCGAAAGTCGGCGCCGCCGTCGACGTCGAAGAATTCCACGTCGGAGGCGTCGACGCCGACGTCGCCCCATGAGCGCTGCAACAGGTCGATCGCGGCGCCGAACGCGGGCGACAACCGGGCCGACCCGGCGTCGAGGCCCTGCCCGCCCGTGAAGTGCAGCGCGAGGCCCACGCTGCCCGGCGCCACGCGCGCGGTGCGGACCAACACCAGCACCCGCACCGGCTCGGGGCGCGGCGTGGCCACGGGCTCGCCGCCGTCGTCGACGTCGACGGTGAAGTGGCCGAGGCGCACGCTCCAGGTGCCCGCCGACAACGGGACGTCTGGCGTTGACGGCAACGGGAACGCTCCGACCGCACGCCCCGGCAACACCCGCGACGGCGACGCGAACTGCGACGGAAACCCGCCGGCCAGGGCATTCATCTGCACGAAGCCCGGCGTGCTCGTGGGCAGGGGCGCGTCGTCGACGACGACGTCACCGGCGCCGTTTTCGGCCCGGGCCACGATCACGGCGCCGCGGCCGTAGACGACAAAGGTCAGGCCGCGCACGCGGGCATCGACGTCGACGAGGACGGTGCCGGTCAGGCCGTCGACGTCGACGGCGAGGTCGCCGAGGTCGAACAGCGCGATGCCGTCGGGGGGCGTCGGCAGCGCTTCGTCGGCCACCACGGGCCCGCCGGCGTCGACGGCCAGGGCGCTGCCGAGGCGCACCTGGTCGACGTCGAGCGGCCGGCCTTCGCCTTCGCCTTCACCGGCTTCGCCCTCGCCGGTTCCCGCGTCGTCCTCACCGCGGTCGTTGGCGGGCGCCTGCGGGCAAGCCGCCAGGCAGGACAGGCAGGCGAGCAGGCTCCCCATCAGGGCGGTGACGACGACGAAGCGCATGGCAGCAGCGTAGCCGAGGGGCACCGAGCGCGTTCCTACATGTGCGCGACCAAGGCTTCGGCGACGCCGTGGAAATCGCGCCGGCAGCCCAGATCGCGGCCCGGCTCGCACACCACGCACAGGTAGCAGCCGAGGTCGACGACGATGATCCAGACGACGGCGCCTTGAAAGGCGACCCTGGCCCGCGTGCCGCGCACCATGCGGCCCGCCGCCAGCGCCATCGACGCGCCCATCACATCGACGTCGAACGCCGCCAGCCGGCCGTTTTCGGAAGCGACCTTTTCGCCTTCGTGGTCGCAAAAAATCGCGGCTCGCACGGCGGGAGCGTGGGTCACGACCAGGGTGTGCAGGATCTCGGCGAACGGCACAGAGGCACATCTACAGCGGGTCCCCGGCTGGCGTCGACGGATGACCGACCGACGAAGGCACCCCGGCAGCCGGACGCGAACGGCCGCGCGGCTTTGCCTCCGGCGTCGAATCCGGGAGTCTCGGACGATGTCGAACCTCGGGGCCTTTCTGGCCACCGCCCGCACCGAGGTCGCCCGTTACGGCGACGACGACGACATTTTCGTCCGCGAGCTCGTGCAGAACGCGCGCGACGCCGGCGCACGCCGCATCGGCTTTGTCCGCCGCGACGAGCGCGGCGCCGACGGCGAGGTCGAGGTCGTCGTCATCGACGACGACGGCGCCGGCATGTCCCGGGAGATCGTCACCGACCACCTGCTGCGCCTGTTCTCGTCGCACAAAGACCGGCAGGAGGGCGCCGCCGGCTGCTTCGGCGTCGGCTTCTGGTCGGTGCTGCGCT
>JBKJNL010000649.1:0-2816 GCA_046593615.1 Myxococcota bacterium
GTCAGCGTCTCGTCGTCGTTGACGCGCGCCGAGACCGTGACCGCGACCCTGACCATGCCTGCCGACACCGTGCAGGTCGCCGCATCGACGTCGGCGCTCTCGTGCGATCCTGCGACCACGAGCTATGTGGCCGCCAGCCCGCCCACCGACGACCTCGTGGTCTCGACGGCCGGCGGCGACGGCGTGCGCACCGTCTTTGCCTGCTTCCTCGACCGCGCCGGCAACTTCGCCGCGGCGTCGACGACCTTGACGGTGGACCGCACGCCCCCCACGGTGTCGCTCACGCTCAACGGCGGCGCGACCTTTGCGACGACGACGACGCCGACAGCCGTGGTGGTGGCTTCAAGCGACGCGACCAATCTGGCGCTCAGCATCGACGCCGCGCTCAGCTGCGACAGCGCTGTCTATGGGGCATTCACCACGGCGCCGGCCGTGAACCTGCCCTCGGCCGAGGGCTCGCACACCGCGCGGGTGTGCGTGCGCGACGCCGCCGGCAATGTGAGCGCTTCGCCGGCCACCGCCAGCATCGTGCTCGACACCACGCGCCCGACCGGCTCCGTCGTCGTCGACGGCGGCGTGGAGTTCACGAGCTCGATCGCCGTCTCACTGGCGCTCACGGCCTCGAGCGACGCCGTGCAATTCGCCGTCGCCAATGCCGCGAGCTTGAACTGCAACACCGCGCAATACACCTCGCTCTCGCTCACCGCCGTGCACCAGCTCACCGCCGGCGACGCGCGGAAGGATGTCAGCGTGTGTCTGAAGGACGCCGCCGGGCTCGTGTCGGCTGCGAGCTTCGGCGACGCGATCACCCTCGACACCACCGCTCCCACCGGCACCGTCGTCGTCGCCGGCGGCGCCACCACCACCTCGGTGAGCCCGGCGGCGGCGGCCCTGACCTTTGCCGCCGACGTGGTCGCGCTGTCGGTCTTTGCCTCGCCGGTCGATGTCGCCTGCACCCAGGCCACCGAAGCGCCGACGTCGACGGCGTCGGTCAGCTTGCTGCCCAACAGCAACAACATCGTCACCCTGTGCCTGCGCGACGGCGCCGGAAACTTCTCGGCGCCGATCACCACGCGCATCTTTTTCGAGAACGCGGCCGGCGACGCCCTCGTCATCGCCATCGACGGCGGTGCGGCAACCACCCGGCGTCTGAACGTGCCCGTGTCGCTGTTCCGCCCCTCGACGGACTTCGATCAGATGAAGGTCGTCGAGGCGGCCACGCTCGATTGCAGCATCGGCAGCGGCTACGTCGCCTTTGCCGACACGTTTACCTTCACCGCGCCCACGCTCTCCGCGGGGACCGCGCCCGCCGAAGGCACGCGCACGGTGACTGCCTGTGTGCGCAAGAGCACCGACATCACCAAGACCAGGGCCGCCAGCGACACCATCTCGGTCGACACGTTCTTGCCAAACGGCACCATCAGCCTGAACGGCGGGGCCCCCGTGACGTCGTCATCGGCGGTGACGGCGACTTTGACCAACGCGTTTTCGGCGCAGAACGAGATCATCACCGTCGCGCTGAATGAGACCTCGACCCTCGTCGGCAGCGACTGCGCAGGATCCTTCGAGACCTTTGCGGCCGCGCGCAGCTTCGCGTTCACCGGCGGCGACGGCAGCAAGACGGTCTTTGCCTGCTTGCGCGATGGCGCGGGCAACACCCGCGAAGTGCAAGACAGCATCACCCTCGATCGCGCGCCGCCGTCGCCGGTGAACGTCACCGTGCCGGCGCTCACGAGCAACCCGACCATCACCGTCGGCCTGCTCTTCCCCGCTGATGCCGTTCAGGTCGCGTTGGCCGAGGGGTTTCTCGACTGCGCCAACACCACGACCTACGTCGCCACCCCGGGCGGCGGCGCCCCCTCCTTGCCGCTCACCCTCTCTGCCGTCGACGGCCCCCGCACGGTTATCGCCTGCTTCAAGGACGCCGCCGGCAACACCAGCCAGGCCAGCGCGCCCGTCACCCTCGATCGCACCGGTCCCTCGGGCACCGTCGTCGTCGACGCCGGCAACGCGTTCAGCACCGACCTCGTCGTCAGCGTCGCCATCCAGAACGCCGTCGACGCCGTGCGCATGGCCCGCGTCGAGAGCGCCGCCGCCGTCGATTGCGGCGCGCAGAGCTACGTCGCCTTTGTGAGCCCGCTCGACCTCACGCTCTCCGCCGCCGACGGCACCAAGACCGTGCAGGTCTGCCTCGAAGACGCCGCCGGCAACCGGGCCCTGGCGCTGGCCGACGCAATCGTGCTCGATCGCACCGCGCCCAACGGAACCGTGCAGATCAACAGCAACGCGGTGGCGACGTCGTCGACCAACGTCACGCTCTTGATCGGTGTGGGCGCGAACACCGACGTCGTCAGCTTCGCGGCGCAGGAGGGCAGCATCGCCTGCAATTCCACCAGCCTCGCCTACCAGCCGGCAGCGACCCTGGTGCCGTTCCTCTTGAGCAGCGGCGACGCCCAAAAGACCGTGCTCGTCTGCTTGAAAGACGCCGCCGGCAACACGTCGACGACTGCGGCCAGTGACGCGATCAACCTCGACACCGCGCCGCCCATCGGCGCCAGCGTGGCCATCGTCGACGGCGACGGCTTCTTGCAGGCCGAGGCCACCGCCAACCTCGTGGTCTCGTGGACGACGGCTGGCGACGTCACACAGGTCAAGAGCGGCGAAGGCGCGGTGGATTGCAACAGCCCGCAGGGCTACGCGGCCGTGAGCGGCACCTCGACGACCATCACCGCGTTTCCCCTCTCGGCTGGCGACGGCACCAAGCTGGTCATCGCGTGCTTGAAGGACGCGGCCGGCAACATCGCCACCGCCCAGGA
>JBKJNL010000384.1:0-6683 GCA_046593615.1 Myxococcota bacterium
CTCCTTGTGGTCGACCTTGCGCACGGTGACCGACAGCGTGGTCTCACCGGGGTTCGCGATCGTGAACGCGCCCTCTTCGCGCGTGTTGGTGAAGGTCAGGTTGGGCTGGTCGACGGTGAAGGGTGCGCCCGTCGGCACCGGCGGCGGCGCGTCCTCGGGCGGCGGCGGCGTGGGCTGGCACGTGCCGGAGGTGCCGTCGTTGGAGACGCAGACGAAGTCCTGGGGGCACGGCGTGCCCGACGAGCCATCGGTGCTGCAAAAGGTCCGGCAGACGCGCTGGATGCAGGTGGCGCCGGCGGTGGCGCTGCAGTCGTCGTCGGTCTCGCAGTTCGAGGCGCAGAGGCCAGCGACGCAGGTCTGGTGCAGCGGGCAGTCGCCGCCGGAGTCGCACGAGCGCGGCGCGGGTGCGGGGTCGGCGTTGTCAACGCAGGTGCCGCTCACGCAGGTCGTGGCGCCGAGGCAGCCCTCCATGAGCCCTTCGGCAGAGCACGTGCGGCTGCCCTCCGCCGACTGCACGAGGTTGTCGGTGCAGGGCGAGAAGCACGCCGACGTCGGCACGCCCGGGACTTCGCTGTCGTCGACGGCGGGGCCGCAGACGTCGTCGACGCAGGCGAGCAGCTCGCCATCCGCTGCGCCGCCGCGGCACACGCCGGCGTCGCAGGGGCAGCCGTCGCTGCCGGGCGGGCACGCCGGGACCTCGGCGCGCGCGCACTTGTCGTCGACGCAGGCGAGGCCGTCGTCGCAGTCGTTGGGGGCGGCGCAGGCGCAACCGGCGTCGCCGTCGCTCTCGCCGCTGCAATCGGGCTCTTCGCCGCCGTCGTCACACGCCGCAAGCGTGCCGATGAAAAAGCAGCTGAACAGCAGCGCGGGAAGCAGGGCCGCGGCGCGGGTCGAGGAAAACATGAGGTGTCCCGGGCGAAGGCAACGAAAAAAAGTGGCGAGGCTGTCGCCAGTCAGAACCGAGCAGCGACGTCAGTCGCCGAGCAGCAGCGGCGTGCCGTCGACGACCCTGCCGTCGACGTCGTAGCAGACGGCTTTTTCCAGCCTCGCCGCGCTCGTGAAATCGGCGATCGCCTTTTGCTCGAGGGTGGCGTCGCTCGCCGCGTGAAAAGCGATCGCGAAGCGCGGCGCCTTTGGGATCGTCTCGCCGATGACGGCGCTGCCAAAGCTCACCGTCGGCAGCTTGCCGTCGCTGACGCTGAAGAGCACCTCGCAAGAGCGCACGCGGGCATCGACGACCTGCAAGGCGCTCCCGGCCGGCGTCGGCGGTGGCGGCGTGACGGGGTCACAGTTGCAGGCGCCAGGTGCCAGGAGCGCGGCGAGAGCGGCCGCGATCAAGGCGCCGGTGCAGAAGCGTCGAGGCTTTTTCATAGACGACCTGGAATTCTGATTTTTCCGACAACGTTCACGAAGCCTCGGCCGAAGCGGCCCAGGGCCGGCCCGACACGACCGCGGAAGGTCGTGAGCTTCGCCTTCCACCTCGTGGTCCCCTCTTTGGTGACCGAGCTCGCGCCTTCGGCCGCGACCTCGAGGGTGCTGCCCGTGGAGTCCACGGCCAGCCCGGGGACCTCGAGCTCGCCGTAGTTGCCAAAGTCCTTGACGTCGAGGGCGAACAAGAGCCCGCTGGTGACGGCGTTGCCGACAGCGACGATGGCGCGGCCCACCTTTGCCTGGCCGGGGGTGAGAACCTTTGTGTGCTCACCGATGTTCACGCCGAGGTTGACGAAGGTAAAGGCCGCCGACAATCCGCTGCTCAACGCTCCCGAGACGACACCTTTGAAGGTCGCCCAGGCGATCTGCTTCCACCCGGCCCGCAGCGCCATCTTCAGCACCGTGCGCTCGGACAGCGACGCGTTGCCCTGGATGCTGCGGATGGCGTTTCGTTGGTTGATGATCTCGGCACCGGCCGAGACGACACCGCCGACGACGGCGCCGATGATGTTTGACGTGAACATGGTGCCGGCGGCGAGGGCGTGGCCGGCGACGATGGCGCCGCCAATGGTGGCGGCGACGCCGAGGGCGCGAAAGGCGATGGCGGCGTTCTGCCAGAACGGCGACGGGTCGGTGCCGCCGGTGTCGGTGAACAGCAGCGGGTTGTTGCGGGCATAGTTGTAGGGAGTGGCGACGTTGACGATGCCGCTCTCGTCGCCGACGCCGACGCCGGCGGGGTCGGGCGTCAGGAACGCGCCGAGCCGCGGGTCGAGTGAACGAACGCCGAAGTCGATGAAGCCGGTCTCGTCGTCGATGTCGTGGGCGGCGAAGCTCGCGTACTCGGTCAGCCCCGCCGTGGTCGCAAGCACCGCGCCGTAGGGCCGATACGCCAGGCGCTCTTTGACGGCGCCAGCAGCGTCGGTGACGGCGACGGTCGAGCCCGTGGCATCGGCATGCAAGAACGCGCGGGCGGTGTCGTCGTCGTCGTCGCCGTCGGCGAACAGCATCCGCCGGGCGGCCCCGCGCAACATCGTGGGCGCGATGTCTTCTTGCCGGGCGAGCCAGGCGTCGGCGGCCGTGATGGCCTCGTCGTCGTTGCCGTCGGGGTAGAGCTGGGTCGCGAGCGCTGCGCTCTCTTCTTCAAAGATGGGCGCGCCATCGAGGGTGATGCGCAAGCGGCTGACACCGTCGCGCACGTCGAAGCCGGGGAAAGGCATGAGCTCGACGGCGCTGCCGACCACGCGCATCACGCGGTAGCCCGAGCCTGTGTAGAAATAGCGGGCGACCTCTTCGCCGTCTTTGCTGACCTCGGCGACGCGGTCGCGGTGGTCGTAGCCGAGGTCGAAGCCGGCGGTGGCAACGGTGAGGCCCGCTGCGTCGCGGGAGATGGCGCCGCCGGCGTCGACGGCGCGGTGGGTGTCGCCGTCGTAGGCGAGGGCGCCCAGGTCGTCGACGCTGCCGCTCACGTCAGCGGTCTTCTCGACGAGGCGTTCGATCTCGTCGAAGCGCCAGGCGACCGTCTCGTTCTTGCCCGCGGGGTCGAGCACGGCCTCGACGAGCCGCGACAGCGAGTCGTAGCGCAGGCGCTTCGACGACGACACGCCGCCGGCGCTGGTGCCGACGCCATCGACGACTTCGGTGACGTTGCCCAGGCGGTCGCGGGTGAGCGCGAGATCGACGACGGGGCCAGCCGACGACGACGCCTGCAGCGAGGTCATGCGCAAGCGCGCGTCGTGCACCAGGGTCGTGGTGACGCCGTTGTCGAAGCGCATCGAGGCCAGCGGGCCGCGCGGGTCAAAGGCGATGTCGTCGACGACGCCGGGGATGCGGGCGGTGCGGCCGAGGGCGTCGAGGTCGGCGGCGACCACGCGGCCGCCGGGGTAGGTCTGCTCGATCAGGCGATCGGCGTCGTCGTAGCGGGCCTCCATGCGAAACGTCGCGCCGAGCATCGCGCGCGTGGCCTCGATGGGGTTGCCGCGGGCGTCGTAGCCCCACGAGTCTGCGCCGACGCCGAATTCGCCGAGCGGATAGGTGTGGCCGACGAGGCGGGCGGCGGCGTTGTCGCAGCTCTGGCCGGTGCAGTCCGGGTGACGGTCGTAGACGTAGGCCATCTTGGTGGCGGCTTCGTCGGCGTCGTCCCACTCGGCGATCTTTCGGCCGAGGGCGTCGAATTCGCGGCGGGTGACGTGGCCGTTTGCCTGCGTCTCCTTGACGATGTTGTCGTCGTCGTCGAGCTCGAACTGCGTGAGGCCGCGGTCGGGATCGGCGCTGCTCACCAGCCGGCCGGCGAGGTCGCGCAGCTGCACGCGGGTGTTGCCCTTGGCGTCGCGGTAGCCGCGCAGCTCGCCGAGGTCGTCGTACTGGACGTCGACAAAGGTGGCGTCGTCGCCGTCACCACGGCCGACGCGCGTCATGCGGCCGAGGCCATTGAAGCGCGCGATCGACGACGGCGGGCCGCTCGAGGCCACGCTCTCCTGATCGAGCTCGACCACGGTCAGCGGCAGATACTGGCGCCTGGTGACCGACGGCGTGCCGCGCTCGTCGTCGTCGAGCTCGGTGACCTCGCGCTCGCGCCCGAGGGCATCGAACGTCGTCGTCGTGACCCGCACGCCCGCCGGGACCTGGGCGGTGCAGGAGTCGTCGGCGGCGGCAAAGACATCGGACTCGGTGGCCGCCTGGCCCTGGGCGTTCCACACCGTCACGCCCGACGACAGCCAGTGGGTGTCGTCGATGCGGCTCTTGGTGTGCAGCGTGCGCCCGCGGCCGTCGTTGCACTGGACCTCGACGAGGTCGGCGTCGCCGCCGTTGTCGCTGCGGGTGCGCATGATCATCCGCGTAAAGACGTCGCCGAATTCGTACGTGAGCTCGACGGTGGGCGCGGTGTCGCCCGGACGGATGATGGTGGCGGGTCGCCCCAGGGCATCGAAGCTGTAGGTCGTCTCGGCCTTGCTGTCGGGATCGTCGGCGACGAACCAGGCCGTCGTCGTCGTCGGCTCTTCAAAGACGTCGTCGTAGCGGAGCTCACGGCGCAGGCGCACCAGCTCGTCGATGCCGTTGACGGTGCGGGCGATGGCGCGCTCTTCGGCGACGACGTCGAGGCCGAGGGCGTCGTAGAACGCGGTCTGCCGGCGATCCTCGCTGTCGATGGAGCCGGCCGGGGTGAGCCACTCGACGACGTTGCCGTGGGCGTCGCGGCGATAGCGGAGCGTCTGCAGCGTCTTGGTGCCGGCCTCGTCGACGAAGGTCTCCTGGCGGGTCACGGCCCCGCGCGTGGCGGCGCCGAGCGGCAGGCCGACGAACGCCTCGCCGTCGTAGTACGTGCGCGCCGTCGTCGTGCGGCCGAGGCCCGTCGAGGTGCGCGTCTCCTGCTCGAGGCTCAACAGCCAACCGCCGACGGCGGTGGCGGTCGCCGGCGGCGGGACGAAGTCGGTCTCGATGACGAATTCGTCGCCGAGGCATTGGGCACCGCACGGCGCGCCACCGACGTCGGCGGCGCGGTCGCAAGGGGCGCAGGCGCCGGTGCCATTGGCCCCGGTGCCGACGACGCCGTCTTCGCGCGAGAGGACGCGGTTGCCGAAGCCGTCGTACTCCCAGCTGGCGCGCACGGTGAGGAAGTCGGCAGCGGCTGCTCCTTCTTCGACGACCGTCGTCGTCGACGTCGGGCACACCCACTCGACCGGCACCGCGAGCCCGGCGGGCACGCCGGCGACGGCGCACTCGGCGTAGTCGGTCTCGGCGCGGCGCAGGCGGGCGGTGGCGCCGTACCACTCCTGCACGAGGCGCTTGCCGGCCCGCGCTGGCGAGCTCAGCCCGAGGTCGTGGATGGAGCGCGTGGTCAGCTGCTCATGGCTGTCGTCGCCGACGGAGACCGCGGTGACGACCTCGTAGCCGCGGAACATTTTTTCGACGGTGTCGTAGAACGAGTTCTCGTAATCAAACCGACGCAGGTCGTGCTGCTCGAGCGCGGCGACGTCGAGGGCGGCGTACGTGTCGCGGGTGTCGACCACCAGCATGGGTGACGGCGTCGCGTGCTGCCAGGCCAGGGGGTTGCGCGTGCGCACCAGCGCCGAGCTGACGTAGGTGACGTCGACGTTGCGGCCGACGCCGTTGTCGACGTGCGTGATCAGGTTCGGCCGCACCGGAAAGAGCTCGAGGTAGGTCGTGTCGCCCGAGGCGTCGATCCAGACGACGTCGTCGCTGCCGTTGGCGTTCATGTCGGCGAACAGCACGGTGGTCGTCGCGGCGCGCGTGGGGAGTGCTGCGCCGCCGGCGTCGTTGATGGTGGCGACGGCTTCGAACGACGCGGCGTTGCGGTTGAGCGCGTACCGGACCTGGTCGGCGCTGACGATGACGATGTCTTCGATGCCGTCGCCGTTGAGGTCTTCGAGCGACGTGAACGCCAGGTCTTCGCTGGTGATGGGCGCGTTCTCGATGGTGCGGAACTCGCTGAAGCGGCCGCGGCCGAGGTTCACGCGGAACTGCACCTCGCCGATGAGGAGCTTCACGGGATCGAGCAGGCCGTCGCCGTTCATGTCGGCGAGCTGCAGGTTGTCTTCTTCGAAGCCGGCGCCGATGTCGTCGACGCCGACGTCGGCGACGAAGCCGGCGTCGCCGAGGTTTCGGTAGAGCGTGGTGCCGTTGGCGTCGGCGCGCAGGGCGTCGATGCGGCGGTCGAGGTCGGCGTCGAGGAAGCGGATTTTTCCGAGGTCGGTGGCCAGCTCGTTCGACAACACGCTGGTGTCGCCAGCGACGGGCTCGACGCCGCTCCAGTCGCCGGCGCCGAGGTTGCGCAGCACCTCGCCCGACTGCGCGTTCAGCAGGTCGACGAAGCCGTCGCCGTCGACGTCGAGGGGCTGCACAAACGGCGACGTGAGCGAGTGCGCGCTGGTGCCGGCCAGCGCGCTCGTCACCGGCGCGCTCCACGTGTGTCGGCCGCTCTGGTCGAGCGCGCTGAGGTGGATGCGGTGCGGCTGCCCGGCGGCGGCTTCGAGCACGTCGGGGACGCCGTCACCGTTCAAGTCGATGAGCGTCGCGGTGCCGTTCTTCAGGTCGACCCCGAGCGAGCCCATCGCGGTCAGCTGCGGCTCGGCGCAGCTGTCGCCGCTGCAGGTGCCGCCGAGGCCCTGCGAATAGCGAAAGTTGTGGTGCACAGGGTCTCTGACGCCGTCCTTGCCGGTGCGCGTCACCGACGACAGCCGCGAGAGGCCGCCGGCGCTGTCGAAGCCTTCGTAGGCCATCTCGTAGCCGCGCAC
>JBKJNL010000534.1:0-4421 GCA_046593615.1 Myxococcota bacterium
CGCTCGAGGGCGCGGTGCTGTCGCGGGCGACGACGCAGGTGCGCATCATCGCCGGCGCGCCGGCCCGCGCCGACGTCGTCGCGCCCAAACAGTCGCTCACCGCCGACGAAGGCCGCGAGCTCACCGTGCGCGTCGTCGCCTATGACACCGCCGGCAACCCCGTGCCCTTCGGCGCCGCCCGCGTCGACGTCGACGTCGGCCGCATCGATCGCCTCACCGGTGGCGAAGCCAGCAAAGAGGTCGCCTGGGTGCTGCCCGCCCGCTTGCCGACATCGGGCGGCAGCGATCGCAAGACCGCGGTGCTGCGGGTGCGCTCGGCCGACGGCGTCGTGCTCGGCGAAGCGCGCGTGGTGCTGTTGCCCGGCAAGCCAGCGAGCATCACGCTGGCGCCGTTTTCCGAGATGGTCGCCGACGGCAGCGCTGCCGCCCCCGTCGTCGTCACCGCCGTCGATGTCGCCGGCAACGCGGTGGTTCCGCAAAACGTCGAGATGAGTGCCACCTCCGGCCGCTTCGTCGCCGAAAACGTCGACGCCGCCGGTCGCATGTTCCGTGCGCTCTACGTCCCCGAGCCCAAAGACGAAGCCGACGTCATCGACATCACCGCCACGCTCGGCGCGCTCACGGCCGTCGAGCCCCTGCGCCTGAGCGCGCGGCCGCGGGCGCTGCTGCTGGTCGGTCCGGCGGTGACGTCGTCGTGGAGCTACGGGCCCGTGGGCGCCATCGGCGGCGAGCTGTCGATGCTGGTGCGGCTGCCGGTGCTCGACGGGGCGCTGCACGCCGGCCTGACGCTGGGCGTGCTCGAGGGCATCGCACAGGCGTCGACGGCGTCGTTTCTGCAACACCGCTCGTTCCCCGTGCTCGGCGAGGTGGGCTGGCGGCCGCTCTTGTCATCAGACTTCGGCCTGCACCTCGGACTGGCCGCCGGTCTCATCGCCTCCGACGTCACCGCCGTGCGCGACGACGTCGAGGTGCGGCAGATCGAGCCGGCCCTCGGTGGTGCCGCGATCGTCGGCATCGCGCGCCGCCTGGGCCCCGGCTTCATCGAGCTCGACGGCCGCGCCGGCTACGCGGTGGTGGTCGGCACCGAGAGCCTCGTCGAGGGGTCCCCGTATGGCGTCGGTTTGTCGCTGGGTTATCGCTTCGGCATCTGAGCGATCCGCTACATCAAAAAAGCAGCAACCGTGTGAACCAGGCGGCGGCGACCAGGCCGACCATGTCGCCGATCAACCCGGCCCAGAGCGCGTGCCTGATCTTTTCGATGCCGACGCTGCCGAAATAGACAGCCAAAATATAAAAGGTTGTGTCGGCGGCGCCCGACATCACCGCTGCGGTCGTGGCCGGCAGCGAGTCCGCGCCGTGGGTCTTCATGAGCTCGACCATCACGCCGTCGGAGCCCGAGCCCGACAGCGGTCGCACCAGCATCATCGGCAGCGTCTCTGACGGGACACCGATGAACGACAGCAGCGGCGACAGCGCGTGCGACAGCAGGTCGAGCAGCCCGGCGCCGCGCACCAGGCCGACGGCGACGAGGACGGCGACGAGGTAGGGGATGATGCGCACCGCGGTCTCGAAGCCCTCTTTGGCGCCCTCGACAAAGACCTCGTAGACGCGGACCTTGCGCAGCATTCCCACGAGCAGGACGGCGGCAAAGACGAAGGGGATGGCGCTGTCGGCGACGACGGTGGCGGCGCTTCTGAAGGTCTCCATCAGATGCCCCCCCCGGCGCTGGTTCCACTGGTCGTCGTCGTCATCGTCGTCGGCGTCGCCACCGGATCAGGCGGTGTCGGATCGGGCGTGGTCGGGAAGCGACCTTGCAAGAGCTTGGTCAAAAGGATCGCCACCGCCATGCCGCAGGCCGTCGCCAGGATGGTGGGCACGACGATGTTGGTGGCCATCAACGACTTGTTCTCGAGGCGCAGGGCGATGGTGCGCGCCGGGATGAGCGTGAGGTGCGTGGTGTTGAGCGCCAGGAACATGACCATCGCGTTGCTGGCGGTGTTGCGCGCGCCGCCCATGGCGATGTTGAGGTCTTGCAGGTGCTTCATGGCCGCGAGGCCGAGCGGCGTGGCGGCGTTGCCGAGGCCCAGCAGGTTGGCCGACATGTTCATGACGATGGCGCCCATGGCCGGGTGCTCCGGCGGCACATCGGGGAACAACCTCGTCAGCAGCGGTCGCAGCAGCCGCGCGAGCAGGGCGACGAGGCCGGCTTTTTCGGCGACGCGCATGATGCCCGACCACAAGGCGAGCACGCCGACGAGGCCCAGCGCGAGACCGGCGGCGGCTTTGGCGCTGTCGAGGGTCTTGTCGGTGAGGGCCTTCATCGCCGGCATCGGCGGCGGCGGCAGCTTGCGAACTTCGCTGTCGGCGGCGACCCCGACGAGGTCGGGGCGGTCGGTGGCAAAGACGGCGACCTCGGTGGCGGCGGGCAGGGCGTCGCGCACCAGCGCGGCAAAGACGGCGACGACGACGAGGACGACAAAGACGCGGTTCATTCGTCCTTCCGTTTCAATCCTTGAAGGCCGTGTTCATGCCGCCACCACCCAGGCGCGGGTCGTCGGGGCGCAGGTAGATTTCGCGGTCGCCCTTGGTGTTGGTGGCCGGGCCGACGAGGCCTTCGCGCTCCATGCGGTCGACGATGCGCGCGCTGCGCTGGTAGCCGATGTTGAGCATGCGCTGCACGTAGCTGGTGCTGCACTTCTTTGTGCGGGCCACGAGGGCCAGGGCTTCGTCCCAGCGCGCGTCTTTGGGCTCGTTGGCCATGTCCTCGCCACCGCCGGCGCCGTCGTCGCCCTCTTCCTGGTAGGTGAGGATGTCCATGTCGTAGTTCGGCTTGCCCTGCGCCTTGAGGAAGTCGACGACGCGGTGGAGCTCTTTCTCCGAGATGAACGCGCCGTGCACGCGCACCACGTTGGAGGTGCCGGGGGGCATGAACAACATGTCGCCGCGGCCGAGCAGCTTCTCGGCACCGGGCTGGTTGATGATCGTTTTGCTGTCGTGGTTGCTGGCCAGCCGGAAGCCCATGCGGACCGGAAAGTTCGCCTTGATGACGCCGGTGATGACGTCGACGGAGGGCCGCTGGGTCGCGAGCATGACGTGGATGCCGGCGGCGCGGGCCTTTTGCGCAATGCGCATGACGTGAGCTTCGACGTCTTTGCCGGCCACGGCGATGAGGTCGGCGTATTCGTCGATGATGACGACGATGAACGGCATCTTCTTGAGCTCGCGGCCGTCCTTGTCGCGCAGCTTGGTGGTGACGACGCCGTTTTCTGACAGCTGGCCGGCGGCCACGCGGTCGTTGAACCCCTTGAGGTCGCGCACGCCGACGTCGGAGAGCAGCTGGTACCGGCGCTCCATCTCGGCCACGCACCACTTGAGGGCGACGGCGGCTTTCTTGCTGTCGATGATCGGCGGCAGCAGCAGGTGCGGGATGCCGTCGTACAACGACAATTCGAGCATCTTGGGGTCGATCATCATGAAACGAACATCCTCAGGCGTGGCCCGATAGAGGATGGAGCAAATCATGGCGTTGACGCTGACCGACTTGCCCGAGCCGGTGGTGCCGGCGATGAGCACATGGGGCATGTCAGCGAGGTTGGCGTAGTAGCTCTTGCCTTCGATGTCCTTGCCCAGGGCCATCAGCAGCTTGTCTTCCCGCTTCTTGAAGGCCGGATCAGCAATGATCTCCTTCATGTAGACGGTTTCCCGCTTTTCATTGGGGATTTCGATGCCGACGGCGCCCTTGCCGGGGATGGGGGCGACGATGCGCACATGGATGGCTTCCATGGCCATCGCGATGTCGTCTGACAGCGCGGCGATCTTGCTGACCTTGATCCCGGGCGCCGGCACGAACTCGTAGGTGGTGACGACGGGACCCGGACGGATCTCGCGCACGCGGCCTTCAATGCCGAAGTCGAGGAACTTGGCGATGAGCTTGTCGGCCTGTGAGCGCAGCTTGACCTGGTCGATGGGCTCGAGCACGGGGGCGTCGTAGTCGAGCAGGTTCAACGGCGGCAGCACGTGCTCGCGGTGCGGCGTCTCTTGCTGCTCTTCTTTTTCGGCTTCGGCGACGAGGGTGGCGGCTTCGGCCACGTCGCGCTGGACGATCTTCAGTTCGTCGTCGTCGATCAGCATCGACGGCATGACAGTCGACGCCATCGTCGACAGCGCCTGCAGCTTCTTCTGCTTCGACTTCTCCATCGCCTCGGCGAGCGACAGGACAACGCCGTCGTCGAGGTCGCGGGCCCAGGGCGGGTCGCTCTGCAACGTCGCCGGGTTGATTTCCTCGACGGTGGTCGGCGCGTGGTCGCCGGCGGCCGCGACGAGCGCGATGGGTGCGACCAGTGCCACAGGGGCGGGAGCCACGTGCCGCGGCGTCACGTGGGCAGGCTGCTGGGCGACGACCGCGCGGGGCTGGATGAAAG
>JBKJNL010000619.1:0-4205 GCA_046593615.1 Myxococcota bacterium
GACGTCGACGCGCTCGTCGCTGTGCAGCAGCTGCAACCGGATCTTGACCCGCGGCCCCACCACGCGGATGCGTTCGATCCGGCCGAGGCGCGCGTCGTTTTTGTCGTCGCCGGCGGAGCGGGGGGCCCGCGTCAACGTGACGTTCTCGGGGCGAACGAAGGAGACCGAGCCCCCCTGCCCCGCCTGCCCCGCCTGGCCCGCCTGCCCTGTGTGCCCCGCCTGCGAGAGGCGCAGCGGCGACGCCCCGAGAAACGACGCCGTCGCCGGGGTCGCGGGCCGGTCGTAGACCTCCTGCGGCGCGCCCGCCTGGGCCACCTGGCCGTCGAGCAAGACGACGACGTGGGCCGAGACCTCGAGGGCTTCGTGTTGATCGTGGGTCACGAGCAGCGTGGTCGCCTTTGTCTCCTCGTGCAGGCGCACCAGCCACTCGCGCAGCTCGGCGCGCACCCGGGCATCGAGCGCGCCGAAGGGCTCGTCGAGCAACAGCACGCGGGGCGACAAGGCGAGGGCCCGGGCAAAGGCGACGCGCTGGCGCTGTCCGCCCGACAGCTCACTGGGCCGACGACGACGCAGCGGCTCGAGTTGCACCAGGCGCAGCATCTCGGTGACGCGGGCTTCGATCTCGGGCTTCGACTTCTTGCGCGGGCCCTTCTGCACCTGCAGGCCGAAAGCGATGTTCTCTTCGATGCTCAGGTGCGGAAACAACGCGTAGCCCTGGAACACCAGGCCGATGCCCCGCTCCTGCGGCGGCCGCTGCGTGACGTCGTCACCGTCGATGGCGATGGAGCCGCGGTCGGGCGCTTCGAGGCCGGCAATCATGCGCAAGAGCGTGGTCTTGCCCGAGCCCGACGGACCGATGAGCGCCGTGATGGCCCCCGCGGGTGCGCTGAACGACACCCCGCGCACGGCCGGCGCGCCGAGGGTGCCAAAGGCCTTTTCGACGTTGACGACGACGACACCGCTCATCGGTTCACCGGTTTGTGCTGCACGTGCGGCAGGAGCGAGGGGCGCGCGTTGATGCGGTGCTCGATGAGCTTCTTCAGCAGCAGCGTGATCAACGCGAACACGGTCAAGAGCGCGGCCACCGAGAAGCAGCCGACGAAGTCGTACTCGTCGTAGAGGATCTCGGCCTGCAGCGGCATCGTGCTCGTCAACCCGCGGATGCGCCCGCTGACGACGGCGACGGCGCCGAATTCGCCGAGGGCCCGGGCGTTGGCCAGCACCACGCCGTACAAAAGCGCCCAGCGCACCTTGGGCAGCGTCACGGAAAAAAACGTCCGCCACGACGAGGCGCCCAGCGTGTAGGCCGCTTCTTCTTCGGCGAAGCCCTGGGCCTGGAACACCGGCAGCACCTCGCGGCACACAAACGGCAAGGTGACGAACAACGTCGTCAACACGATGCCCGGCACCGCAAACAGCACCTTGATGTCGCGGGCCATGAGCCACGGCCCGAGCCAGCCGTCGCGCCCGAACAGCAGCACGAACAGCAGCCCGGCGACGACGGGAGAGACGCTGAACGGCAGATCGACGACGGTGAGCAAGAGACCTTTGCCGGCGAAGCGGAAGCGCGACAGCAGCCACGCGGCAGCGACGCCAAAGACCACGTTCAACGGCAGCACGATGGCGGCCACGAGGCCGGTGAGCTTCATCGCCTGCACCGTGTCGGGGGCCTGCAGGGCCCGAAGGACTGCGGTGGCGCCGTCTTCGAAGGCAAAGAAGAACACCGCGGCCAGGGGCACGACGAGGAACACGATCAAGAAGCCGACCGCGACGCCGATCAGCAAACGGCGCAGCCACGGCGGCTCGCGCACACCGTTTGACGTCGCTGCGGTCTTCGGCGTCGTCGGCGTCGTTGTCGTTGTCGTTGTCGTTGTCGTTGTCGTTGGCGTCTGCGTCATGCGCGTCATGCGGCACCCGAACGACGCGCGCTCCAGCGCATCAAGCCGTTGGCCACGAGCAACAAGACAAATGAGGCCAGCAGCAGGGCCGCGGCGAGCGCGGTGGCGCCTTTTACGTCGTAGGCCTCGAGGCGGGTGACGATGAGCAGCGGCGTGATCTCGGTCTTGCCGGGCATGTTGCCGGCGATGAAGACGACGGAGCCGTATTCGCCGACGCCGCGGGCAAACGCGAGGGTCACGCCGGTGAGCCAGCCCGGCAGGAGGGTCGGCGCGATGACGCGCGTGAAGATCTGCCAGCGCGACGCGCCGAGGACGGCGGCGGCTTCGGCGGCGGTGACGTCGAGCTCTTCGAGCACCGGCTGCACCGTGCGCACCACGAAGGGCAGCCCGACGAACACCAGCGCGACGACGACGCCGAGCGGCGTAAAGGCGACCTCGACGACGCCGTTCAGGATCTTTCCGAGGGGCCCGGTCTTTACGTAGAGCGCGCACAGGGCGAGCCCGGCCACCGCCGTCGGCAGGGCAAACGGCAGGTCGACGACAGCGTCGACGGCGCCGCGGCCGACGAAGCGGTAGCGCACCAGCACCCAGGCGGTGATGAAGCCAAAGACGCCGTTGATGACCGCGGCCACGAGCGCCGCACCGAAGCTCAAGCGCAGCGACGACAAGGCCCGCGTCGACGTCAACAGCTCGAAGAACGACGACGGCGCCACCTCGCTGGCCTTGCTCACGAGGGCCGACAGCGGCAGCACGATCAACAAGCCGACAAAGGCCAGGGTGATCCCCAGCGACAGCGCGAACCCCGGTGGTCGGCCCGGTCTCATCGCCTTGCTTTCATCAAGGGGTCCGGCCCGGCGTCATTGGTTGGTGAACACGCTGTCAAAGACGCCACCGTCGTCGAAGTGCCGCTTCTGGGCCTGGCTCCACGACCCCGCGATGTCGCTCACCGAGCGCAAGGCGATCGCCGGCAACGGGTGGCGCGCGGCCACTTCCGGCGAGCGCACGCGGTAATGGTGGCGCGCGCCGATCTCCTGGGCTTCGTCGCTGTAGAGGAACTGCACGTAGGCCTCGGCCACCGCGCGCGTGCCGTGCTTGTCGACGTTTTCGTCGACGACGGCCACCGGCAGGTCGGCCGCGATCGAGGTCGCGGGCATCACCAGCGCGAAGCCCGGGTCGCTGCTTGTGCGGGGGTGGTGCGCCAACAGAAACAGCGCGTCGCTCTCCCACGACAAGAGCACGTCACCGAGGCCGCGCTCGGCGAACGTCGTCGTCGCCGCCCGCGCCCCGGTGTCGAGCACCGGCACGTGCTGGTAGAGCTTGCCGACAAAGGCCTTTGCGTCGTCGTCGCTGCCGGCCTTTTGGCGGGCGTGGTCCCAGGCCGCGAGGTAGGCCAGCCGCGCCGCCCCCGACGTCTTCGGGTTCGGCGTGATGACGACGACGCCGTCTTTCACGAGGTCGTCCCAGCCGGCGATTCCCTTGGGGTTTCCGGCGCGCACGACAAAGACAATCGTCGACGCAAACGGGCTGCTGTTGTGCGGCAGGCGCTTCTGCCAATCCGTCGACAACAGCTGACCCTTCTGCGCGAGCGCGTCGACGTCGCCGCTCAAGCCCAGGGTGACGACGTCAGCGGCGAGGCCGTCGAGGACGGCGCGGGCCTGCTTGCCCGACGCGCCGTGAGACTGGCGCACCGTCACGCACTGGCCGGTGTCGGCCCGCCACTTCTTGACAAAGGCGGCGTTGACGTCGTCGTAGAGCTCGCGCGTCGCGTCGAACGAGATGTTGAGCAGCGCCACTTCGGTGGCCCCCGCCGAGCCTGGCGCCGCACCCGACGCCCTGTCGGCCGCCCTGTCGGAGCACGCCGGGAACGACACCAACGCGGCCAGGGCGACAGCGAGCGGATGGGCAATGCGACGCATGTTTCCAAGATAGCGGATGTGTCTCCACAATCAAGGCCGCGTCCCAACCCGGTTCTAGCTCCGTGTTCTGCTATGGCAGACGACTTTGCGGAGGATGCCGGTGCGGTGCGGTGCAGGACGTATCCGGGCATCGCTCCCGCGGCAGGACCGCCTGCCCGCGGAGCCAAGCGGCTGCCTCCGCACGGCCATTCAGCAGGGGGTTCACTTGTCCTGGTCGGGATTGTCCTTGTGGTCACCGCCGCCGCTCGGCTCCTCGGCAGGCGGTCCCGCGCTCGATCCACTGCTCGGCTCGCTCGGCGCGCTCGGCGCGCTCGGCGCGCTCGGCGCGCTCGGCACGCTGCCGCTCGGGCTCGTCACAGTGCTGGCCCCGGTCGGCGCCCTGCCCGACATC
>JBKJNL010000735.1:0-7836 GCA_046593615.1 Myxococcota bacterium
CGAGGTGTCACAGAAGAGATTGCCGCCGTTGCAGGTGCTGCCGCTCAAGCAAGGCTCGCCGAAGTCGCCGCCGACGGGGGCCGCGCCCGCCTCGCACAGACCGGTGATGGTGTTGCACGTGCAGCCGTCGCCGGCGCAGGTCGAGCAGTCGACGTTGCCGCTGCAGAACACGACGCAGACGTCGGCGTCGCAGGTGCTGCCGTCGCTGCACGAGCCGTTGAAGCAGGGGTTGCCAAAGGTGCCCTGGTTGGCGGTCAGCGGCTCGTTGCACGTGACGACGTTGCCGGTGAACGCGGGGTTGGTCTGTGACGACACGCCCAGCACCGGCTCACAGCCCGCCAGGTTGCTGCCGGTGCAGCCTTCTTCGACGGTGAGCACGGTCTTGCTCGAGCGCAGGTCGCTCGGCGCCGCCCGCTCGGAGTAGAAGTTGATGCCGCCGAACGGGGCGCACAGCGAGGCAAAGAAGGCTTCGTTGCTCTCGTTGCTCGGCAGGCTGAAGCGGATATTCAACAGCACCACGTGGTCGACGCCGGCGACGTCCCAGACGACGAAGCCGTCGTCGCGCAGGCGGATGCCGCCGTTTTCGGCGCACTGCCCCCGACCCTGCCCCTCGCCGTCGACGGTGACGAGGCAGTCGCTGCCGCTGCACCGGGGGCTCTCGTCGAAGCAGGCGCAGCCGCTGGCGCACGACTCGCAGCCGACGTTGCAGACGCCGCAGAGGTCGTCGCCGCTGACGGAGGCACCGCCGGTGTCGAGGCACGCGTTGTCTTGACCCGGGCAGCGCACCTGACCGCAAGAGCCGCTGCAGGCCGGCGCGTTGTTGTCGCAGAACATCGTCAGCGGCTGCGTCTGGGTCACCTGGTGGCCGGCGATGTCGGAGAACTGCACGCGGATGAAGCGCTGATCGGTGCCGCTGTTGAACTCGATCGGATCGATGGCGGCAAAGGTGCTCCACGCGACGTTGGCCGTGAACGTGCCTGGTCCGCTGCTGGTCAAGGCGCCGAGCGTGCTGCCCGACACCGGCTCGATCAAGAGCGGGCCCACGATGTCTTCGGCGCCGTCGACGTCGGTGACGACAACGGTGATGGTGGCGGTGTCGACGTCGCGCAGGCGCGTGGTCGAGATGTCGAAGCTCTGGATGTTCGGCCCCTGGGGATTGGGGCGGATGTCGGGTGGCACGTCGACCTCGACTTCGCCTTCGCCGCCGCCTTCGCCCTCGCCTTCGTTTCCTTCTTCGTCCTCGCCTTCGCGGGAGGGGCGCTCACCGCCAATGACCGTCGGCGGCGGCCCGAACAGCGCGTCGCAGCCCGCCAGCGAAGCCAGGCAAGCGAGGCAAGAAGCCAGAGCACAAGCAGAGATCAGGGCGGGTCGGAGCATGGTGGATTCCTCGAGGCCGGAACGTGCCGGACCCCGGGCTTCTGTACCCCGTCACATGTCGTGTTGGCGGGGGATCAAGCGACCTGCATCACACCGCCGACGACGCCGTCGACGTCGACCGCCCTGGCGATGGGCGGCCACGGCGGCGCCGACAGCGCGCTCCAGCCCCCGTTTTCTGCTTGCGGCCACCGGACAGGTTTGTGGCTACAGTGCCGCCCATGCGCGCCCGGGTCATCGCCGTCGCCAACCAGAAGGGCGGGGTTGGAAAGACGGTCACCAGCATCAACGTCGCTTCGTGCCTCGCGGCCCGGGGCCGGCGGGTGCTGCTCATCGACATGGATCCCCAGGGACACTGCGGCGTCGGCCTCGGCGTCGACACCGAGACGTTGACCAAGACGTCGTACGACCTGCTCGTCGACAAGAACGCGCCGGTCTCGAGCCTGGCGATGACGCTGCCGTGGCCCGAGCTGTCGACGCTGCGCTTCGTGCCCTCGAACCTGCAGCTCTCGCTGGCCGAGCGCGAGCTCGAGAAGCGCTACGCCCTGCCGAACCTGGCGCTCGCGGCCAAGCTAAAGGCCATCAAAGACGACTTCGACGACGTCATCATCGACTGCCCGCCGGCGCTGTCGAAGCTGACGCTCAACGCGTTTCTGGCCTGCGACTGCGTGGTCATCCCCGTCGGCGTCGGCTTCTTCTCGATCCACGGCGTGCGCATGCTCGCCGAGACCTTGAAGGACATCTTTGAAGAGACCGGCCTCGACTACGACATCCGCTGCCTGATCACGCGCTACCGCACCGGCCAGACCGTCAGCCGCGAAGTGCGAAAGGCCGCCGACGACCTCTTTGGCGACTACTGCTTCGCCACCGTCATCCGCGAGTGCGCCGACGTCGAGAAGAGCATCGGCAGCCAGACGCCGCTGCCGGTCTATGCGCCGCAGTCGACGGCGGCCAACGACTACAAAGACCTCGTCACCGAGCTGCTCCACGAGCTCGGCAAGAAAGCGACCGCGGACTCGTCGCTGCCCGCCAACGCTGGAGCTGGCGCGACCGGCGCTGGCGCCGACGAAGAACCAGCCGACCCCGAGGTCACCGAGGAGCTGCGGCCGGGCAAGAACGACACCCCCGATCGGGTGCCAGGGGCGAGACATGGCGCGTAAGAAAGAAGAGACCCCGAAGCCGGCGCCCAAGAAGGGCTCGCCGAGCGTCACCACGTTCCTGTCAAAGATCTCGACGCCCAAGGGCGCCCGCGACGGCGGCCCCGCCAACGAGGGCCGGCGCACCAGCCCCGCCAAAGATCTGCTGGGCGGCATCACCCGCGACGACCTCGCCAACGTCGGCATGGGCGACCTCGCCGAAGCCGCACCTGCTGTGCGGGCCCACCTGCGTCCGGGTACCCCGGCCAACGAACCGGCCCTGCCCCTCGAAGAGACTGAAGAGCTGCGCATCGAGCTGATGGCCCAGGCCGACCCGCCCGGCCGCAAGGTCGAGCGCATCGGCTGGCAGGGTGTCGTCGACGTCCGCGGCGTCTTTGCCGGCCCCATCGCCGGCGCCGACGGCGCACCCCGGGCCAAAGACGTCAGCCTCGGCGGCGTCTTTGTCGAGACCGCGCACCTGCTCGAGGTCGGCGATCCGGTGGTGCTGTCGTTCCCCGGCGACGCCGGCGCCGGCGACGCTGACGGCTCCGCGGGCGGAGCCGGAGCGGGCTCGCGGCTCGTCGTCAGCGGCCGGGTCCGCTGGGTCACGCCGTTTGGCCGCGTCGAAGACCCCACGCCCGGCATGGGCATCGAATTCGTCGGCCTCGACAAAGCCAAGCGCGACAAGCTCGAGCGGCTCCTGAGCAAGGCCCGCAGCAACTGAGCAGCAACTGAGCCGCAACTGCGCCGCCACCGAGGGCCGCACGGCAGAGGGGCACGCATGACCGACGACGACGACGTCGACCTGCTGGTGCCCTCGGCGTTCACGGTGACCCTCGCGGGGCGCGACGACGACCAACCCCTCAAGGCCTGGACCTTCGAGACCCTGAAGAACCGGCTCGTCGTCGTCCGCGCCAACGGCTTCGTCTACCGGGGCCGCCTGGTCGGCGCCGACGAAGAAGAGCTCTACTTGCGCGGCGAGCTGCGCTGGTTCGTGCTCCCCTTGTCGACGGTCACGGCGGTCAAGCCCGACCCCGACGCCCCACCCGACGACGACGACGACGACGACGACGACGATGCCGGCGGGCACGACCTCGATCGCTCGGGCCAGCCGTGATCAGCCGGCGCGTGCTCGAGCTGGTCGAGGCCCTGCAGAAGCGCGAGGTGCGCGTGGCCCGCAGCGAGGTCGACGACGCCTTTGCCGCCCTCGACGTCGCCGGCGCCGGCGGCTTCGTGACCCGCGATCAGTTCAAGGCGGTGCTGCAGGCGACGCTCATCAAGCAACAGGCCGACGTCGACGTCTTTGACCGCGTCTTTGACCTCTGCTTCGGCGATCTCGACGGCGTGCCGGCCGCGCCGCCGACGACGCTGTCGCCCGAGCAACTGCAGCAGGCATTCGGCGAGCCAGGGCTCGGCGGAGGCGATCCGCTCAAGGCCTCGCTGGCGCAGAACCTCATGCAAGGCGATGAAGCCGGGATGCGGCAGAGCCTGCGCCAGGGCCTCGACGAGCTCGAGCTCACCGGCCTCGTCTCGCCGCTGCAGGCCGGCTGGTACACGAGCCGCCTGCTGGCCCGCTTCGGCGTCGACGAGCTGATGGCCCTGGCGCGCGCCGGCGCCGACGTCCAGGCCCTGCCCGGCCTGCAACAGATCGAAGACCTGCTGCGCCGCACGGCCCGCCGCCTCGTCGAGCAAGAGGAGCAGAAGCGATCGGGTCGGGCCTCGGCTCGCACCGGGTCGGCGTGGGATCGCGATCTGCGCGTGCTCGACGAGCAGCAGACCGAAGAAGCCCGCGCGCTGTTGCGTCGCCTCGCCCAACGCCTGCGGGCCCGCGTGCTGCGCCGCCGCAAGAAGAGCCGCCGCGGGCGCCTCGATGTCCGAAAGACGCTGCGCCAGAGCCTCAAGACCGACGGCGTGCCGGTGCACCCGGTGCTGCGTCGTCGTCGTGCCGAGAAGCCGGCGCTGCTGCTGTTGTGCGACGTCAGCGACTCGGTGCGGGCCTCGGCGCTGTTTCTGCTCGAGCTGTGCGCGGTGCTGTCGGACCTGTTCCAGAGCACAAAGGCCCATGTCTTTGTCGACCAGCTGCACGAGGTCACGGCGCTGCTCGAACGCGGAGGCGCCGCCGCGGTCGCCGCCGACGACACCGTCATGGGCGGCGGCAACTCCGACTACGGCCGGGCCCTGCGCGGCGTCCAGACCTTGATGGAGAAGGGCGACGCCATCACGCGCAAGACCGTGGTCGTGATCCTCGGCGACGGCCGCTCCAACTACCGCGACGCCGGCCTCGAGATCGCCGCCGAGCTCAAGCTGCGCGCGAAGTCGGTGGTGTGGCTCGTGCCCGAAGATCGCGGCACCTGGGGCTTCGGCGATTCGGTGATCCCCCGCTATGCGCGCCATGCCGATGCGATGCTTCCGGCGCGAACCCTGCGCGATCTCGCTCGGGCGGTCGATCGCGTCCTTCGCTGATCGACGACGTCATCGTGACAACGGTCGGCCCGTAGCTTGACTTCGTCGTCAGTCTCTGTTGACCATCCGCCCCCGTCGGGCTGGTACGCCTGACCGTCTCTGCAGAGACTGTTTGATTACTTACGGAGATTTCCGATGAAGAACTTCCTCGCTGCCCTTGTCGCCTCGGTCTCCCTCATGGGTTCCGCCTGCCAGTCCGTCGAGTCGACCAAGGTCGATCCGGCCACCATCGCCAGCAATGGCGAAGCCGTCGCCGTCGTGCAGTGTGTCGCCCTCGGTCTCACCGCGATCTTCCACTTCGTGACCATCACCGAAGCCAGCCTCGACACCGTCATCAACAAGATGCTCGTTGCCGAAGCCAAGGCCCTCGGTGGCAACAAGGTCCAGCTGCTGACCGCCATGGAGACCCCCAAGGGCGGCCTGCTGTTCAAGCTTGCCGGCGGCATCATCAACCTGCCCCCGGCCGCCGCCGTTGGCATCGCCGTCAAGTGAGACCGCTCCAGGGCGCTCTGCCCTGGATGTCTCTCTGAAGAAACGAGCCCTCACGGGCTCGTTTTTTTTCGTCTGAGACCCAGCCGGCGCGCACCTCCTGGCTGCGCCCACGGGTTGCGCTTCGGGCCTTGCGTCGACAAGGGTCCGGCCATGCGCTCGCTCGCCCGCCCGTTGCTGCTCGCCCTCGCGGTCACCAGCAGCCCGATCTTTGTGGGCTGCCCCAAGAACGGCGACGAAGGCAAAGGCGCCGCCGAAGACAACAACGCCGTCGTCGCCGCCGCCCTCGCCGGCCAGAACAGCAGGCTGGCGGCCGTCCGCGACTACGCCGTCGAAGGCGCCGTCACCGACGTCGAATCCAAGCAGACGCTGCGCTTCCGCTACGCGATGCAGCAGCCGAGCTACTCGGCTGGCGAGCTGCTCGACGCCGCCGGCAACCGGTCACGCGGCTTCGTTTTCGACGGCAAGCTGCTGGCCATCGTCGACGACGCCACCAAGACCGTCACCCGGCAAGACCTCTCCGCCGACGAAGAGCAGATGCTCTTCACGCTGCACGAGATTTTTTCGCAGTTCGTCTGCGAGGGCTGGCGCCCGCCGCTCGTGAAGCCGCAGGGCACCACCGGCGCCCACGACGGAAAAAACGTCGTGCTGTCGGTGCCGATCGTCGACGAGCGGCTCGCGCTGCAGCGGCTGACCCTGCGCGACGACGGCGCGTTCGTGAAGAAAGAGCTGGTCGACAAGCACGGTCAGGTCGTGACGTCGACGACGGTGCTCGAAGACGTCGTCGATGAAGGCACCAAGCTGACCTTTCCGCTGCGCTGGCGGCACGTCGACAACGGCTCGACCCAAGAGGTCTCGTTGACCCAGGTTGCCGTGAACAAAGGCGTCGACCCGGCGCGCTTCTCCACCGCCGCCCCCGCGGGCTTCACCGATCGGAGCGCCCCGTGAAGACATCCATCGCCAACCTCTCTGCCGTCGTCAGGTTCGCCGTCGTCAGGTTCGTCGTCGTCAGGTTCGTCGTCGTCGGCGCCCTCACAACGGTCACCCTCGCCGCCGGCACCCTCGCCGCCGGAACCCTGGCCGCGGGCTGCACCAGCTTCGCCTTTAAGCAGGGTGGCAAGGGCACGGCGCCGTCAGAGCTGCAGGATCGCGACGTCATGCCGCTCATGGAAGGCGGCACCTTCCAGATGGGCTCGCAGATCGCCGAGCCCGACGAGTTCCCGGCCCACAAGGTCAGCGTGTCGCGCTTCTTGATCGACAAGACCGAGGTCACGCTGCAGCACTACGGCCGCTGCGTCGAAGCCCGCGTGTGCCGCCCCGTCGCGGCCTCGGTGCAGGGAGACGAGCCTTGGGTGACCACCGAGCTCCACCCCGTCACAGGCGTCTCGTGGAACGACGCCCGCAAATACTGCGACTGGGTCGGCAAGCGCCTGCCGACCGAAGCCGAGTGGGAGTACGCCGCGCGCCGGCCGCAGTTCGGCATCTACCCGTGGCCGGGGGCCTACAACCCGAAGAACGCGAACTCGCGCGGCGAAGGCGACGGCTTTCCGCGGACGGCGCCGGTGGGCAGCTTCCCCGGCGGCAAGACCAGCGCCGGGCTCGTCGACATGGCCGGCAACGCCGCCGAATGGACCGCCGACTGGTACGAGTCGACGTTCTACCAGAAGAGCCCCGAGCGCGACCCCAAGGGGCCCGAGGCCCCCACCGGGTCGCGCAGCGTCCGCGGCGGCTCGTGGGCCGACCCCGACCACCTGCTGCGCTCGACGGCCCGCTTCAGCGTCGACCCCAACGTCAGCAACAACGCGGTCGGCTTCCGCTGCGCGGCCACCCCATGAGCAAAGCAAAGGCGCGAAACGCCGCCGTCGCTGTAGGCTGACCCCGTGGACCTCTTTCCGTACCTCCAGCAGAGCCCCCTCCTGCAGGGCTTCTCCGACGACGGCATCCGCATCATCCAGACCGTGTGCGTGGCCCGGCAGATCGATGTCGGCAGCCCGATCTTCGTTGAAAAGATGCTCGGGGAGAGCGCGTTCCTGCTCGTGGCCGGCGAGGTCTCGATCTCGGTCGACAAGAGCGGCGCGGCCCGCGAGCTGGCGGTGCTGTCGGCCCCCGACGTCTTTGGCGAGGTGTCGCTGCTGCAGCCCGGACCGCGGCGCGTGACGGCGCGGGCCCGCACCCCCGTCGGCGTCATCGAGATTCCGCGGCGCGACTTCTTGAACCTGCAGAAGCAGCGGCCGCAGGCGTGCATCAAGCTGCTGATGAACGTGACCGACCGGCTCGCGCAGCGGCTGCAAGAGACCGGTCCGCTGCTCGAGCGCCTGGTCGACGCCGTCTAGCCAAGCAGCGGCGGAGCATCAGCCGGCCCCGGCATCGGGGA
>JBKJNL010000852.1:0-3299 GCA_046593615.1 Myxococcota bacterium
CCCGAGGCGTCACGCCCGGCGCGGAGCCGCGCAACCGCGATGGCCACGAAGAAGTAGATGGCGAAACGTGTGAAGCCGTTCCACAGCGCCACCGGGATGTGGTCGGCGTCGCGGTAGGGGAGGTCGGCGCCCATCCAGCAGCTCGTGGCCACGGCCGCGACAAAGCAGGCCGGCACGACGCCGGCGCGCCAGCCCATGAGCGCGATGGGCACAATGTAGAAGAGCGAGAAGCCGAAATCGGGGCCGGTAAAATAGTCGAGCACGCCAAACAACCCCAGCGCGGCGGTCGCCAGCGACGTCGAGAGGAAGTGGAAGCGCATTGCCGCACGCTAACATCGCGCGCGCCTATGAAGCCCCGTCTCGGCCGACCCGTCCCGGGATCATGCCGTCGTCAGCGGCGAGCCCGCGCGCCGTCATCGTGGCCGTCATCGTCGTCCTCAGCGTCGTCCTCAGCGTCGTCGTCAGCGATGGCCTGGCTGCGCGACCGCCACCACAGAAGCAACAGTCCGAGCGCCGCGGCAACCGACGACGCGCACAAGGTGCCGAGCTTGGCGTCGTCGATGGCGCCCGGCGAAGAAAAGGCGAGCTCACCGATGAACAGCGACATGGTGAAACCAATGCCGGCCAGCACGCCGACGACGACGACGTCGGCCAGCGCCACGCCCGCCGGCAGCTCAGCGATCCGGGCGCGGGTCGCGATCCAGGCCGCGAGGGTGATGCCCAGGGGCTTGCCAAAGACGAGGCCGCAAAAGACACCGGCAAAGACCTTGGGGCTCGTGAGCCCTGCGCTGCCGAGGGTCACGCCGGCGTTCATCAAAGCGAACAGCGGCAGCACGAGAAACGTGACCACCGGCAGCAGACCGTGCTCAAGACGCTGCAGGGGGGCGGTGCCCTGCTCGACGACATCCTCGATCTCGTACAGCACGCGTCGCTCTTCGGGGGGCAGCAGCCCGTGGCCGGCTGGCAGGGCCAGGCTGCGGTGGCGCTGAACGAGGCGTCCGAGCGTCGCGGCCATGCCCTGGCTGTCGAGGCGCGTGCGGGCCGGGATGGCAAAGGCCACCAGGACCGCCGCCAGCGTCGCATGCACCCCCGAGAGCAGGAAACACAGCCAGACGGCGACGCCGACGATGGCCCAGGCCATGTGATCGCGCACGCCGACCACGTTCATGACGATGGCCACCGCGAGCAGGACACCGCCGGCGCCAAGCGCGAGGAACGACAGGTCCTGCGTGTAGAAGACGGCGATGACGATGATGGCCCCCAGGTCGTCGGCGACGGCCACGGCGGTGATGAAGATCTTGAGGGCTGGCTTCACGCGGTCGCCGAGCAGGGCGAGCACGCCGAGGGCAAAGGCGATGTCGGTGGCCATCGGGATGCCCCAGCCCGAGATCTCATCGGTGCCGCGGTTGATGAGCAGGTAACAGAGGGCCGGCACAGCCATGCCCCCGACGGCGCAGAGAGCGGGCAGCGCGGCCTTGCGCAGCGTCGACAGCTCGCCTTCGATGACCTCTCGCTTGAGCTCGAGCCCGATGACGAAGAAGAACAGCGCCATGAGGCCGTCGTTCACCCAGTGGTGCAGAGACTTGTCGAGCACGGCCTCCCCGACATGGAGGCCGACTTCGATGTGCAACAGCGCCTGGTAGAGCGCGCTCCAGGGCGACGACGCCCAGGCCAGCGCGACGACGGCGCCGAGCAGCAGCAGGCCGGCACCGGCGAGGCGGTGTTGAAAGAACGCGCGCAGCGGTTGCAGCAACGGATCAATTGGTCGCGCCACGACCTGCGGTGCGGGGGAGGACTGTTCCATCGGCGGTCTCTATCGCTTTCGCCTTTGCAAGGGAGAGTTCGGTGCCGAGCGCCATCGTCAGGAATGATGCCCACGAGCACGACCGCAGTGCCGTCGTTGAACAGGCTCTCGCCTTTGATGAGCACGGCGAGCCGCTTCGGCGCTCCCAGGTTTTGAACAAGCTGCGGCTTTTTCGTTACGCCCATCGCCGCCGCCTCCACCTCGCGGCCGGCTCGCTTCGCCGAAGGCCTCGTCGTTGAGGGCATCTCGGCACCAGACCCTTCGCCGTTGTCTCGCTGTGACGTCGTCGACGACGGTCACGTGCACCCCACGACGCTGATAAAGCCGCAGCCGTCGCGGCGGCTGCTGCCGCAGCGGCCGACAAGGTGCCCGACCGCGCCGTCGTCTACTTCGACTTCAACCGCAGCGTCCTCGAAGACCGTCAAACCGGGCATCAAAGGAAACGGCGGAGTCTCCTCCGCCGTTGCCAGTGCCTGTTTTCTTTGGAGCCGACACCCAGACTTGAACTGGGGACCTACTGATTACGAATCAGTGTTCCTGGGTACGCCAGTCTACGCCTGCCTACGCCGACATGCGCAGGAGCGCGGCGCAACGCCGAGAAGCAATGCACCACGTTCGCTGGTCTGCTACCGCTTTCGCTGCCGTCTGGTGACTCAGTGGTGACTCACGGGCCCACTGAGTCCATGCGGCGGAGTAGGACCACCATGAGCGAAACCAGGCTGACGAAGCGCGCGATCGACGGGATGACCTACGGGGGCGACATCGCCAAGAACGACCGCGATGTGCGGTGGGACCCTGAGCTCTCCGGCTTCGGCGTGCGCATCTACCCGTCAGGCAAGAAGGGCTTCGTCCTCTCCTACCGGACCGAGGGCCGGAAACGACTCATCTCGCTCGGCGCCTACGGCGTCCTCACGGTCGACGAAGCCCGGAAGGCGGCACGTGAGCGCTTGGTGGCCGTTACCCAGGGCGGCGACCCCCTCGCCGATCGCCAACGGGCTGTCGCCGGGAAGACGGTGGCCGACCTCTGCAAGGGGTTCATCGAGCGCCACGTCGACGCGAAAACCGGGAAGCGTCCTGGCGGGCTCAAGAGTGCTCCCGACGTGAAGCGTCGAATCGAGACCTTGAAGGCGGAGTGGGGCTCGCGCAAGGCGTCATCGATCACCCGTGCGGACGTCGCCGGCCTGCATCACCGACTTGGCAAGAGCGCACCGTACGAGGCCAACCGCGTCTTGGCGCTGCTCTCGAAGCTCTTCAACGTCGCCCGCATCTGGGGGTTCGTCGATGAAGGACACCCGAATCCAACAGCTGGCGTGGAAAAGTTCGCTGAAAAAGCGCGCGAGCGTTACGTCACGCCCGTCGAGCTGCCGTTCCTCGTTGCAGCGATCAAGAAGGAGAAGAGCATCTACATCCGCGCAGCGATCTGGCTCTACCTCCTCACAGGACTCCGACGCGAGGAACTCCTGAGCGCGCGCTGGGCAGACTTCGACGACGCTCG
>JBKJNL010001042.1:0-7713 GCA_046593615.1 Myxococcota bacterium
GTCATCGAGGGCGCTGCGGGCGAGGGCGAGGGCGAAGGCGAAGGCGAAGGCGAAGGCGAAGGCGAAGGCGAAGGCGAAGGCGAAGCCGTTGCCGGCGAGGGGGAAGCCGAAGACGGCGAGGGCGAGGACGAGGACGGCGAGGGCGAACCCACGACGAGCGGGTGCGGCTGCGGCGCCGCTGACAGCGCTGTGCCGCTGCTGTTGGTGCCTCTGCTCGCCCGTCGGCGGCGATCGAGAGGCCCGGGTCTCCCGCTCCCCGGCCGCTCGGGCCCGGGGTTCGACGAGGCCCGGTTGCCACCGACCGCGACACGACCACGTCCCGGGCCCGGCGAGGTCAGGCATGGCACGGTGCCCCCATGCGCATGAGCTCTGAGCGGCCCGTGGTTCTGGTCATCGATGACGATCTCGACATGCTCTTTGTCACCGGCGCCCTGTTGGAGGGTGCGGGGTTCCATGTGTTCACGGCGCAGAACGGGCGCGAGGCGATGGAGCAGCTCGAAGACGGCACCGTGCTTCCGGGCGTGATCGTCCTCGATCTCATCATGCCGACCATGAGCGGCTGGGACGTCTGGGATTGGCTGCAGCAGTCGCACCTCAAGGACGTGCCGGTCATCGTCTGGACAGCGGCCGGTCAGACCTCGGGCTCGATCAGCGCGGCCCGGGTCTTTGACAAAGGCACCCACCCCAGCGTGCTGGTCGGCGCCGTGCGCGAGCTCGTCGGCGTCGCCGGCGCTCCGTCAGACCTGCCCCAGACCCCGGGCCAACGGCCGGAGGCCGGGCCGCAACCGAGCAGGGCGAGCTCGGCGCTCCTGGTGCTCTTCGTCGACGACCACGACGAGACGCGCGAGACGATGTCGCACTTTCTCGAGCGCGCCGGCTTCGCGGTCCACGCCTCCGGCCATGGTGCTGGCGCCGTCGAGGCCCTGCTCAGCGGCTTGAACCCCGATGTCATCGTCCTCGACCTCTTGATGCCCGAGATGGACGGCTGGAGCCTGCGCAACTGGCTGCGAGGGTCCCGCGCCTTTGCCCGGATTCCGGTCGTCATCTACACCGGCGCCGACGCGCACGGCGACGTGGGCTCGGCGCCGGTGGTGGTCAAGGGCGGCCGTCCCGACGTCCTCGTCGACGTCATTCGCACGACGCTGTCGCTGCCGGCCTGAGCGGCCCGGCAGCGGGGATCAGTTGACGCAGGCGGCAAAGGCGGCGCTGACGTAGCCGGTGAGGCCCGGCTTCTCGACGCGGTACCAGATGGTCGTGTCGCGCACGGCCTGGCCCCGGACGGTCGCGGTGCGGGTGACGATGTCGCCGTTGGCCAGCGTGCCGACCGCGGCCTCCTGCGTCGACGGCGACGGCCGCACGTTGAGCGTGGCGGCCGTGATCTGCACCCGCGAGCACGCCGTCGTCGTCGTCGTCGCCGGGGCCGGGGCCGGGCGCACCCGCACGGCGTCGAACAAGACCTGCTCGCCGCGCACGCCGGTGTTGTCGCCGAGGCGCACCGACTGGCTGCCGCCGGCGGCGAAGTCAAAGGTGCCGAGGACGACGAAGCCGTCGCGGGCCTGGGAGACGGAGACGGTGTCGAGCGCGCCGGCGTGGCGGATGGCGTAGGGCGCCGTCGTCGCCGTGCCCCACCGCGAATTCAGCGCGACGGCGACCTCGTAGCGGCCCGCGGTCTCGAAGCGCAGCGACCACTCGGCAAAGTTGCTGGCCGCGGCGTTGCTCGTCGTGCCGGTCCAGACGAGGTCGCCGTCGTGGCCGGCGTCTTCCACGGCGCGCAGGTAGCGGGTGTTGCCGCCGAGGGTCACGCAGCCGTCGTCTTCGTCGATGGCCCGGCCGGCGGCGGGGATGACGGCGCAGGCCGCGGCGTCGGCGCCGAGCACAGCGGGAAAGTTCTGCTTGAGGTGCGGGAGGATGCGGCTCATCGGCACGCCCAGGTTGGTGGTGCCCCGGCCATTGTCCGAATTGACGAGGTGCCCGTTGTTGAGGGCGATGACGCGTGTGGTGCCGGCGACGACGATGGCGCCCCCGCTGCTGCCGCCCAACATGTCGGCGTTGTGGGTGACGCGCGTGACGCCGATGCCACCGATGATGCGGCCCGGCGACATCTTCTTGGTGGGCTCGCACGACGGCGTCGTGAAGTAGTCGCACTGCTGGTGGAACAGCTGGATCGGATCGTTCTCGCGGGTGGTGGTGTCGTCGAGGGCGAGGAAGCCAAAGGTGTCGCCGGGGCGTCCTTTGCAACGCACCAGGGCGTAGTCGAGCTCTTCGTTGGCGCCGATGAACTCGTCGCAGACATAGGTGCCGCTGGGGTCGTGGCTGCGCTCGAACAGGAAGTGGGCCCGGGCCTGCACCGCGAACGACGCGCCGGGAATGCAGTGCCGGTTGGTCATCAAGACGTCGGGCGAGATGAGGAAGCCGCTGCACCGGGCCTGGGCCTGGGGAACGGTGACGTAGGCGACCGCGCGCCCGGCGCGCCGCTCGACGGAATTGGCGTGCAGATCGGCGACATCGACCCAGTCGACGGCGCCGACGATGACGCCGCCCTCGGCGGTGGATTCTCCGCTGCCGTCGACCTCGCTGACGTCATCGAGCTCGTTGGCGCAGCCGACACCGCCGACGACCGCGACGACCGCGCCGACCCCCACGGCTGCAACAGCGGCGCGGCAGCGCAGCCAGGAAACCAGGGTGACGACGGCGGCCGGTGCGGTGGAGATCATCACGATGGTGGGCTTCTAGGGTGCGACTTCACGCCCGGCTGTCGGTCGATCGGCGGACCCGCCGCTGTTCGAGGACACCTTGACCGCGGGCAGGTCGCCCGGCGCCGCGCCGCGAGGTCACGCGCCCCCGGGCCGCTCGGGCCGCTCGGGCCCGGTCACAGCCGTCGACTACGCTGCCGGCCATGAGCAAGGGCAAGCCCTACCGGAGCTTCGACGTCGGCGGCTACGAGGTGCTCGTTGGCAAGGGCAGCCGCGAGAACGACGAGCTGACCTTTGACGTCGCCGCCGCCCACGACCTGTGGATGCACGTCGGCGGCGAGACGCCAGGCTCTCATGTCGTCGTCAGGAACCCTGGACGGCTCGAGGTCCCTCGTGACGTCGTCGAGGGCGCCGCGGCCATCGCCGCCTGGTACTCAAAGGCGCGGGGCGCGCCCTTCGTCAAGGTCGATTGGTGCCTGCGCGCCGACGTCGTCAAGCCGCGCGGCGCCCCCGATGGCCTGGTGGAGCTCAAGCGCTGCAAGACCGTGAAGGTCAAGCCGGCGTTGCCTGCTGACAGCGCCTGATGGGCTCCTGACGTGCGCTTGACGGGCCCCTGACGGGCTCTTGAGGGTGGCCCACGACGTCGACGATCAAGAAGCCGGCGACCCCGAGTCGTAGAGGGCGAGCTCGGGGCTCGTCGATGACCGCGGGCGCAGCCAGGCTTGCCCGTGGATGTCGAAGCCCACGGCGCAGACGACGAGGGGCTTGTGGGCCGCGCGCCGCTCCAGCCATTGCAACACGCCGCGCAACGCCGCCGGGCCAAACGACGCGTAGACGAAGAACACCGTGCCGTTGTCGACCTCGGTGACGGCGGCGTCGCCGGCGCAGAAGACCACGTCGGGCAGCGCGAGCCGGCCGACCAGCGCGCGGGCCTGCGCGACGAGGGGGGCCTGCAGCTCGACGCCGATGGCCGGGGCCCCGGTCAGCAGGTGCACGAGCACAGCGACACGGCCGAGGCCGGCGCCGAGATCGACAAAGACGTCATCGACGCCGACGGGGGCGTCGCGCACGGTGTGGAGGATCGCGTCGACGCCGCATGGCAAGTACGGGACCGTGCCCGGCGGCAGGCCGGCGACGTCGTCGGGGGCGTCGTCGAGGCCGAGGGCTTCGTCGACCCAGACATCGCGCTCGCGAAACGGCACCGCGAGCAATTGGTCGAGCAGCGCCGCGCCGCGCAGGTGGCCGGCTGCGATCGCCTCGCGCGCCCGGGTCGCCTGCTGTCGAAGCGCGTCGTCCATCACAGTCGTCCCTGAGAGCGGTCACCGTCGCCTGCGGGAGCACCCCCGACGACGAACCATACCGGGCGGCGGCGGCGGCGAGCGGCGGCGGCGGCGGCGGCGGCGTGTCGACGATTGCCCCGCGCGTGGAGCGTTTCGGCGTTGAGCAATAGGGTGCGCCGCATGCGCGTGCTGCCGTCCCTGCTCCTGCTCCTGCTCGCGGTCGTGGCCGGCTGTTCGAAGAGCGGAGCGTCCGACCACGACGCCGGCGCCACCGACGTCGACAAATACGCCATCTACTTGACCCGCTACCCGTTTGGCGGGCGCACCCTCGAGTGGTGGCAAGAGCGCCTTCGATCGCTTGCACCCGGGGGCGCGTCGGCCGACCCGGCGCTGTTCGCGCTGACGGTCGAGCGGGCCCGCAAGAACGGCCTCGAAGTCTCCGCCGACAACGTCGTCAAACCGGGTGCTGCGCTGACGGCCGTCATCTTGAAACGCTCGGAAAATCCATGACCCCTGCCCTTCTCGCGTTGCTCGCGTTGGCGGGCCTGCCTCCCGTCACGACGACAGCGACGACGACGACAGCGACGACGACGACAGCGACGACGACAGCGACGACAGCGACGTCGACGGGCGACGCCAGCGCCATCCAGCTGTGGCGCGCCGCGCCGACCGGCCCCCGCGTGCTGTTGGCACCCACGTCGGCGCCGCAGGCCGCGCTGCGCGTCACCTTTCTCGCCGGCGCCGCCGACGATGGCATCGAAGAAGGCCTGACCCGCCTGGCCCAATACGCGCTCATCCACGGGCAAGACGCGCGCCCCTACGCCGACCTCGACGCCGCCCTCTTTGCCGCCGGCGCCTCCCTCGACGTCGACACCAGCGTGCGCGAGTGCTCGTTCACGCTGACCGCGGCCAGCGCTCCGTTTCCGGCGTTGGCCGACCGGCTGCTGAAGCTGTTGTTGGCGCCGGCCGTCAGCGACGGCGGCGCCGCGCGCGCGCGCGACCTGGCCAGCACCGACGTCCTCGAGGTCGGCAGCGCCAAGTGGCTGCAGGCGCTGGTGGCCGCCGACGTCATGATCACCGAAGGCGTCGAAGGCGGCGGCGACTACAACAACCCCGTCTACGGCGACCCGGGCACGATCCGCGGCATCCCCGCCGCCAGCGTGCAGCGCCACGTGCGCCAGAAGCTGGCCCCCGCGAACGCGATCGTCGTCGTCGCCGGCGGCTTCGACCCCGCCCGCTTGAAGAAATTGATCGCGCCCTACCGCGGCGGTGTCGAGCGGCCGCTGCGGCGCCCCGAGCTCATCAAGTACCTGCCGTTGAACCGCGACAAGCGCGCGCCCCAACAGGTGCACATGCAGCTGCAGGTCGTCGACGTCACCGACGCGGCCTCGGCGGCCGTGGTGCACGTGTTGGCGGCCTATCTGCACGAGCGCCTGTTCTTCAAGCTGCGCAAGAGCGGCCACGTCTACAGCCCCTACGTCGGCACCGCCTTCGAGGAGTGGCTCGATTTCATCGTCGTGATGTTCACGGTGACGTCGGGCAAGCACGTCGACTACCGCGCGCTGATGATGGAGGAGATCAACGCCGCGGCCTCATCGCCCCTCGACCCCGGCTCGTTCGCGCGGGCAAAAGCGATGGCCCGACAGCGCCTGGCCGACGTCGCCGACGACCCCGCCGCCTACTCCGACGCCCTTGTCGCCCGCGTCCGCGGCGCACCCACCATCGGCCCCGACGTGCTGGCCGCCGTCGACGACGTCAGCATCACCGACGCCGGCGCCGCTGCCGCCCGCTTCTTTGGCAAGACCCGCGCCGTCAGCTTCGTCTTTGGCGCCACGCGCCGCGAGCGCGACGACGACAAAGCCAGCGCCGAAGGAGCCCGCCCATGATCGCTGCCGTCGTCGTCATCGCCGCCCTCGCCGTCACCACCGGCAAGCCCCCCACCCCCGGCCAGGGCGCCGCTGCCAAAGGCGCTGTCACGAAGGGCGCGTCCACCAAAGCCAGAGGCGCGCCCGTCGTCGAGGTGCTGCAAGACGGCACCACGCTGGTCTTTCTGCGCACGCCCGGCGAGCGGAAGGTCGCCCTGCGCTACGTCGTCCGCTCCGGCGGCGAGGCCGATCCGCCGGGCAAGGCCGGCCTCGCGCACATCCTCGAGCACCTCATCTTCCACGGCACCTACGAAGAGCCCGAAGGCGTGCTGTTCGAGAGCGCCTGGGCCGCGGGCGCCAACCTCAACGCGTTCACCGGTCCCGACTGGACGACCTACGTGCTCGACGCGCCGCCGGCGTCGTTTCCGGCGTTGGCGTCGTCGTTGTTGTCGACGGTGACGTCGCCGGCGCTGCCGTTTTCGTCGTTCGATCGCGAGAAGGGCGTCGTCGAAGCCGAAGACGGCGACCGTCCCGACATCATGACCATCACCTACGCGCTCGATCAGTTGATCTTCCCGTCGCACAACGGCGGGCTGACCGTGATCGGCACGCCCGAGAGCCGCGCCGGCATCACCATCGACGACATCCAGGACTTCTACGCGTTGCACTACGTGCCGCAGAACAGCGTGCTGATCGTCGCCGGCGACATCGCCCTCGACGACGTCAAAGCCGCCGCCGAGCGCGGCCTGCGCGGGCCGCCGCAGGTCGAGGGACCGCCGCCCCCCGACGTCGCCGAGCCCAACCTGCCGAGCGAAGCCAAGGGCGGCAGCTGGTTGACCGTCACCGCCCACGGCCACCTCGTCGACGGCGCCAGCCGCGGCGCCTGCGAAGCCGCCGCGGGTCTCGTCGAGCTGCGCCTGCGCCGCCGCGTCCTCGCGGTCGAGCACCTCTCGGCGGGCGTGTTCGCGCAGTGCGCGCGCCAGCGGGGCCACGACCTCATCGTCATGGCGGTGGTGACGTCGTCGCCGGAGTCGTCGCAGCTGCCCAACTGGATCAGCGAGGTCTACGCCGACGCCGCCCGCGCGCCGGCGACCGCCGCCGAGCGGGGCGTGGTCGAGGCCCGCCGCCGCGCCGCCATCGCCAGCGCCCACGCCGGCCCAGCCGCGTTCGCCGAGGCGGTGGTCTGGGAGCTGGCCCGTCCCGACCTCGACGCCGCCGCCGCGGTGCGTGAGGTGTTCACGCCGCCGGTGCTGCAGTGGTCGTCGGTGCCGCAGACGTTGGCCGCGGGGTTGCCGCCGTCGCGGGTGGCCCGCTTGCACTTCTCGCGCTTCGAGCACTGAAGCCCGCGTCGCCCGCTTCACGCGTTGGCAGAGGCGTCGACGGCGCTCGGTTGCCAAAGGCCGGCACGAGGGCCGGCGCCAGCGTCACGGCGACGAGCCGCCGGTGTCGCCGAGACGCGCACCCGAAGCAGCCGAAGCAGCCGAAGCAGCCGCGACGTTGACGGTGCCGCGTCGGATGCGCCCCACCAGGCAAAAGGCCTCGAGGATCCCCTGGGGCATGCGCGCCGGTCGGTGCCCCGCGATGCTGACGAACACCCACTCGGTGCGGGCCCGCAAGATCTCGGCGCTGTCTTTGATGCGCACCACGCGTGTGCGGCGGGTGGCCGAGGCCAGGCGGCTCTCTTCGACCATGGTGGTGACGACGACGTCGTCGCCGGCGTGGCAGCCGCGCTTGTAGTCGACCTCGTGGCGCTTGACGATGAAGGTGCCGCCGCTGCGGTCGTAGGCGGCGCGATCCCAGCCGACGGCCTCGCTGTGGGCCCGGGCGGCGTCCTGGATCCAGCGCACGTACGAGACGTTCGAGACGTGGCCGTTT